>CAZOXJ010000139.1:8518-10874 GCA_964583325.1 uncultured Lentimicrobiaceae bacterium | reverse complement strand
ATAAAAAAAAGCTGCCAGAACCCGGCAGCTTTTTTTATTTGTATCACTAAAGTTATTTGTTGATTACAAACCTCTTACTATATGCCGTTTGCTTGTTTTTAATCTGCAGAACATACATTCCGTTTTTCAAATCCGACAAATCGAGCGAATGCAACAATTGAGTATCAACATTCACTCTGTTTTCCGAATGTACTTTCTTTCCGCGTACATCAAAAACGATAAGGTCATATTTTCCTGAAGGTATAGATTGACTCCTTATTGCAAACTGACCGGTGCTTGGGTTAGGATACAGTTCAATCAGATCGCTGTCAGGTAATTCTTCAATTCCTGTACAATCGTAAAACGAAACCGAAGCATCAGCTATAGTTACACATCCGTTTCCATCAGTTACTGTAACTGCATAAACATGTGTGCCTAAGCCTTTTCCGATTGTATCGATCTGGATTTCAGCTGTGGTAGCACCGCCCGGCGACCAAAGGTATGAGCCAGGATTGCTTATAGTTGCATCATAATTTACCACGAGGTTTCCGCACACGGTTTCATCGGTAAGGTTTACAACTGGTAAAGCATGTATTGTAACTAATTGGTTAGCAATACCCGGACAGCCGTTAACCTGATCGTTATACGTATATGTGACTGTGATATTGCCTGCACCGGCAACGGCAGGATAGAGTGTGTCGCCTGATACACCCTGACCGGCAAAAGTTCCGCCTTCGGGAAGTGCTGATAATTTTACAGGAGCAGCAGTTACACAAACCGGGTTTACAGCATTCATGCTTACAACTGGTTTAGGATTAACAACTATGGTTTGTGCAAAGGAATTTGAACAACCGTTTCCATCGGTATAGGAATAGGTAATAGCATGCTCGCCGGCACCAGCAATTGCCGGATCAAAAGTAAGTCCATTGTTTATTCCATTACCCGAATAAGTTCCACCCAAAGGAATTCCTTCGGTAAGATCGAATGAAGCCGCTGACTCGCAAATGGTATCCAATGGGCTTAGATAAACTGAAGGCAGATTGTAAATTGTTAATGATACTTGCGTAGGTTGACTTTCGCAGCTGTTTACAGTTTGTGTAACCAAATAATTATATACTCCGGCTGCAATCTGTCCTGTAACAAAGGTTAATCCGGTACCTGTAACGGTGTCGCCTGCATACCAGATTACATCAGTTCCTGTTGCTGAAAGTTCAGGAACAGGCTGCCCAAAGCATACTGCCTGGCTGCTGGCTGCAGGAGGTTCAGGTGACGGTTTTACTGTAATGTAATCGTTAAAAGTAATGCTGTTAGTGCCCATTTGGTTAGTAACAGTTAATGAAACACTGTACGTTCCTGCTTCGTTATAAACGATTCCTGTCGGGTTCTGAACGGTTGAGCTTGAAGGAGTTGCTCCGGGGAACGACCACTCCCAACTGCTTGGAGGACCTGAAGATAAGTCAAAGAAGCTGGTAGGCTGTCCTGCGCATGGATTTGCATTTCCGGTAGTGAAACCTGCAGTCGGGGCAACCGCAGCAGTAACCCTGATGGTGGCTGTGCGTTTATGCACCGGAGTTCCGTTACTTCCGGTTGTGATAATATTTAAGGTATAATCGCCAACTGCAGCAGCACTGCTTGCGCTGACGTGAATAGGAACCTCACCCGGATATGCCCAGAGTTTATTCCCTTCCGGATACGAAATGGTGAACAATCCCGGAGATGCGCTCACCGAAGCTGATACGAATACAGTATCAGTAAAAAGTTTCACACTGGGAATTTTAACATTAATAGTTGCAACGGGTGCTACGGTGTCAAGCGATGGTTCAATGCGAAGTCCGTAATCAGGGAAATAACCAACATAACTACCGAAATTTCCATCGCGGAAATCTGTCCATGCCATTACTGATGTTAATCCGCTTGCAGCAACTCCATTATAATCACCATAATAAGCAGGTGTACCGCCGCCACCGCAGGAAGTACAGTTTATCTTCATTTTTTTATTCGATATCTGCTGATTGGGTTCAAAACTTATACCGTCAGTAGTATATGTGGCATAGATCATTGCGCTGTCGCTTGTGGGGCAGTCGCGGGTATCCATCCACGAAATATAAAGTCTTGCTGTTTTGGCATCATGCCAAACTGCAGGAAACCAGTTGCTGTTATTCTGAGAGTTTGCATCGTCATTCACTGTTTGAGCGGCTGACCAGGTTGTACCGCCATTATCGGAGTAACGGCAGAAAATGTCAGGCTTATTCCCGTTTCCTGAAGGGAAATTTGAAGCATATACAAGGTAAAGTCGTCCCCGTTGTGGCCCGTTGCTGTTATCTACAGCAATGAAAGGGTATGGGCGGGTTCGCATATTTTGTACCGAATTACGTCC
>CAZOXJ010000139.1:0-8418 GCA_964583325.1 uncultured Lentimicrobiaceae bacterium | reverse complement strand
GTCTGGTCAGCCGCAATCCAGTTTTTATCTACACCGCTGATGGCAATTACAACAGGATCCCAGGTTTGACCAAAATTGGGAGAGGTTGCTACTTTACAACCCTGAATACTGGCCCCGTACATATTTTCATAAATAAGTCTTCCGCTGCTGTCGCTGGTAACTACTACGTCGCCGCTCATGCCTGTCCAGCTGGGATTTGAGGTCGTCCAGTCAAAACCATTAACAGTGCGGTATCCTTTTCCACCTGCAGTACCTGTAGTGTTCCATACGGCATACATTTCGAGAGGATTTAACGGATTACATGTAATGCTGCATTCCGCAAAATCAACGCCAAGTTTAAAGTTATCATAATCACCTATAGTGACAACCGTTGCCAGTGATGCATCGCCTTCGGTTTCTTTGAAACCAGGCTGCTTGATCATCGGGTCACGGTGAATATTATTGTCCTTGGTTGCAGGTTGAGCATAGGTCTTTACCGCGCTTAATAAAAAGATCAATAAGAAGGATGCAACTACCGATTTTACAGTAGAAATTTTCATAGGATGTAAAGGTTTGGTGCTTATTAATTTATGTAGAGGATTACAGGGTAAATCTTTAATACTACAAAAATAAACTATTTTCCATTACTTTTGTTCAACTTAACTAAACGTATGAACCTTTAAATGATAAAATTATGAAATGGAACTTTTTTCAGAAGATTTTGGCTTCAGCCAGCTTGTTTGTATTTGTCCTGCTTCTGACAGGTTGCCCTTATTCCAGCAGCGTTCCTATTGATGAAGGTACCGTAAAAGTTTCGGACCAGCTTGCAGGTAAATGGATGAGTACAGCGGATATGGAATCTGAAAATCCTACTTATTTTGAGATTTCGAAAGATGATAAGTTTCATGCTACCGCCCGGAAAATGGAATTTTCATCTTCGGATAGCACATACACTGCAACAGTTTACAAGCTGACGTTTTCGGATGTTAACGGTGAAACATTTATGAATGCCATTGAAGCAGACGGTTCAACGTACAACCTTTATAAATTCAGCTTTGACGAAAAAAGCGGGGAGATCAATACTTCCGAAGTAAGCGATTATATTAAGGAAACATTCAGTACGTCGAAAGAACTGAAAGATTTTATTGCGAAAAATAAAGGAAACAGTTATTTCTTTACCAATACCATCGAAACGTACGTTCGGAAATAACCCGTAAATTTTACAGGTTTCTGATCACTTCATTGAACAGCCGGATAAGCTTGATCTCAGCTTTCCCGGCTGTTTCCAATATATCTGCAAGGTTGGCAGGAGCAAGGTTGTCAGGATCGCACAAATCGGTAACTACCGAAACGGCTGCACATGGTAACCCCATATGATTGGCAACAATTACTTCGGGTGCGGTCGACATGCCAACCACATCAGCGCCTATTATTCCTAGGTAACGGTACTCAGCCCGTGTTTCGAGGTTCGGACCGGCAACTACGGCATATACTCCTTTGTGAAGTTTGATATCAAGTTTCGCGGCAGCCTCTTCCATTTTTTTATTGATTACCGGCGAATACGGACAGCTCATATCCGGGAAACGGGGACCCAGTTCGTCGATATTTTTACCTGTGAGCGGATTGGCGGGTAAAAGATTGATGTGATCATCGAGCAGCATCAAATCGCCTTTTTCATAGCTTTTATTAATCGCTCCGGCGGCATTCGAAAGAAGTAACCATTTAACACCCAATAGTTTCATAACCCTTATAGGCAACGTAACCTGCTGGAGCGAATATCCTTCGTAAATATGAAAACGCCCCTGCATGGCAAGTACTTTGTGACCAGCAAGATTTCCATAAATAAGATGCCCTTTGTGCGATTCAACCGTTGATACAGGGAAATGTGGAATAT
Source organism: uncultured Lentimicrobiaceae bacterium (assembly GCA_964583325.1). Lineage (GTDB taxonomy): Bacteria > Bacteroidota > Bacteroidia > Bacteroidales > UBA4417 > UBA4417. The sequence goes on along the minus strand of CAZOXJ010000139.1, from coordinate 6,545 downwards.
CAGCATAATCGATTGAAACTTCGATATCAATTTCTGATACCAGTTTGCCCAAACCTGTCCCTAATACTATTCCGGTATCAGGAGATGTAATACCTTTGCTTTGTAAAAAAGCAGCGACTTCTTTAATGACTTCAAACATATTTTGAGTGTTGAATGTTACTTATAAGAGGGTTAATTAAAGTATGAGATTACCGGTTATTAGAAACCTGAAATTTTTCCTGTCTGCTAAATTACATAAACCCGTTTAACCTGAATTTATTTAATAGGATTTTCTGCTTTGGAAACAAAAAACTTCGAAAAACTGCGTGAGCAACTTACAGGCAATTTTACATGGCCTTCTGTATACATGTTTAAATTTATTGCTCCTGCCGATAACCGGATCTTTGCCATGCTTCACGAAATATTTCCATCGCCGGCCGAAATGACTAACAGGCATTCGGCTGGTGGTAAATATATGAGTATCACTATTAAAGAAATGATGCTCAGTGCCGACGAAGTTATTGAACGTTACGAAAAAGCTTCGGCTATCGAAGGTGTTAGAGCATTATAAATAGATATGCTTAATATCTTTAATAATTGTTTTTGAATTATTGTTCACTTGTGCCTGGAGTGCTTTCCCTTATTTTCTGTTATTCAGAGCTTTGAGTATTATAGGGAATTCGTTTTCGAAATTTGGCGTGAAGATATTTGTACCGATATTTTTTTTAATCTCGTCTATAGACCAGAACCGGCCATCATCTACTTCTTTTTTGTTAAAAACCGGCGTTGCATTATATAACGCCATAAAACTGAAAACCAGTTCCGATTCAACCGCCGATTCCCATTTGTACCTGGCCAGCGGAACAGGATGTATGGACGTAATATTCAATTCCTCAGCAGTTTCGCGCAATAAAGCCTGTTCGATGGTTTCACCCATATCCACATGTCCCCCAACTGCTGAGTCCCATTTACCGGGTTCAACATCTTTATGTATGGATCGTTTTTGCAGGTATAGCTCACCTTTGCTGTTATAAATCTGCAGATGAACTACAGGGTGCAGCATTCCCGGACCGCTGTGTACCGATTGCCGGGTTGCCCGACCGGTAATTTTTCCCTGCTCATCAACCAATGGAACCCACTCCTGGTTTATCGAAACTGTAGATTTCGATTTTCGTTTTGCCGAAAGGTATTGCCATGCAAAAAATACTCCGAAAAGGATATAAATCAGTCCGCCACTGATAAAAGCCCACGCTTCTTTACTCATAAAATAGGCTGAGTAAATGATGAGTAATGTGTGAGCCAGCATGATCCAGAAAAGCAAACGCATGGTATTCTGCATTGCTTTTTCAGCGCCTGCAGGCATTTTTAAATCGCCCATAAACCGCTGCGAATAGATCATAAGCAGGTTTTTGCTGCTGAAGGCCGAAAATCCAAGTACAGCGCACAATATCAGGTTGATAAAAGCGGGTTTGAGTTTAAAAAACAGTTCGTCTTTCAATGCAATGGAAATCCCGCCCAAAGCTACCAGCAAGGCTGTATCAAAAAATATAAACCTGTCAAAACGGCGTTCCCTAATAAAAACATATACAAGTTGCCCGACACCAAAAATTACTGCAACAGCAACTCCAGCTTCGGTCGACCATAACTCATCAACCAGGATGAAAACAAATATGGGCAGTAATCCGGGAAGGAGTTTTTTGAAGAGGTTTATCTGGTTGGAATCCATGTTTGGGTTATGTGGGATGTGGGATGTGGGATGTGCGATGTGCGATGTGCGATGTGCGATGTGCGATGTGGAATGTCGGATGTATGATTTGGAATTTGGTTTTTGGAATTTGGTGCTTGGTATTTGGTAATACCTTTATACTGTAAAACAAAAAAGGAGCTCTTACGGGAAGAACTCCTTTTTCAGAATTTAGTTAAGTTATTTTGCAAAACTTATAGCCCTGGTTTCGCGGATAACAGTTATTTTAATCTGACCCGGATAGGTCATTTCTTCCTGTATTTTGCGCGAAAGGTCGAAAGCTATCTGGTTCGATTCCTCATCGGTAACCTTATCGGCACCAACTATTACGCGTAACTCGCGACCTGCCTGTATGGCGTAGGTTTTAACAACACCGGGGTACGAAAGGGCCAGTTCCTCAAGTTTGTTGAGGCGCTGGATGTATGCTTCCACAACTTCGCGGCGTGCACCCGGACGGGCGCCTGATATAGCATCGCAAACCTGAACGATAGGTGCAATAAGTGTTTCCATTTCGATTTCATCGTGGTGGGCACCAATAGCATTGCATATATCTGGTAGTTCTTTAAATTCCTTGGCTATTTTCATGCCGAGGATGGCATGTGGCAATTCAGCTTCGTTATCGGCAACTTTTCCAATGTCGTGGAGAAGCCCGGCGCGTTTGGCTTTTTTAACGTTAAGACCTAATTCGGCAGCCATTGTAGCACATAGGTTGGCAACTTCGCGCGAATGCTGCAGCAGATTTTGTCCGTACGAAGAGCGGTATTTCATTTTACCGATCAACCTTACAAGTTCAGGATGTAAACCATGAATTCCGAGGTCGATGGTGGTACGTTTACCGGCTTCGATCATTTCCTGCTCGACCTGCTTTTTGGTTTTGGCAACCACTTCTTCGATACGTGCAGGGTGAATACGACCATCAGTAACCAATTTATGCAAGGATAGGCGGGCAATTTCGCGGCGTACCGGATCGAAACCCGAGAGTATAATTGCATCGGGGGAATCGTCGATAATAATTTCGATACCTGTAAGTGCTTCGAGAGCGCGGATATTACGTCCTTCGCGACCGATGATACGGCCTTTTATTTCTTCGCTTTCAATATTAAATACGGAAACGGTATTTTCAATAGTTTGCTCAGCAGCGGTGCGCTGAATGGTTGCAACAATTATCTTTTTAGCTTCGTTATTGGCTTTCAGTTTAGCTTCTTCAATGATGTCGTTAATTTGCGACATGGCCTGAGTTTGAGCTTCATCTTTCAGGTTTTCAACTAATTGGGTTCTGGCGTCATCGGCAGTAAGACCCGAAATTATTTCGAGTTGCTCAATATACTGTTTGTGTGCTTTATCAATCTCCTGTTGTTTGCGGCTGATGATTTCTTTTTGTTGATCAAGAGTCTCTTTTGTTTCGCTAAGTTCTTTCAGTTTTTTCTGAAGTTCTTCGTTCTTTTTCTGAATTTCGTCGTGACGTTGGTTGAGTTGTTGTTCGCGCTGTTTTTGGCGGTTTTCGTTTTTTGCTATCAGGTTGTTTTTTTCCTGAGTCATGTTTTCGTGATCGGTCTTGAGCTGTAGAAATTTCTCTTTGGCCTGAAGCATTTTTTCTTTTTTGACCATTTCTGCTTTTTCTTCAGCGTCCTGCAATAAGTGTAAGCTCTTCTTTTCGATTGACTTACGCAGGAGGGTGGTCGCGAGGGCAAGCCCTGCACCTAACCCGACAATAGCTGTAATAACAGCTACTATAATATTGCCCATTTCGTATTTGGTTATAAAGGTTAAACATATAACCGGGCAAGGAAAAGCTGGAAGATAAAAGAAAAACCCGCAGTTAATTCATGCATTTCGGGAAACCCCAAAACGACAAGTTTAGGCTGCCTGAAATCGTCGGGCTTCCAATGTTCCCCGGGGGGAATCCGCATACCCGAAGGTAAGTGGTAAGGCCTGTCCTGTTATTTCAATAGCTTCGCCCGATTGTAAAAATGTTGAGTTTCCAAACGGATTGAATTAATGCGGGTTTTAATCCTTGTATTTTCAAAGAACGGAGAGCATTAGTCTTTTAGAGCGTCGGTCAGTATCAGGTCTATGTCAGTGAGCGCAGGGGATAAACTGTTGGTAATAAATGATGCTTCGTTTTGTGCGTAAATTGCACTTGTAGCAAAATGTAACGCTACCATGGCCAGTAAATCCTGCTTGTCGCTATACCGATAGTTCCCTGCATAATGGCTGATTTGTCCTTCAATAAGTTTTGCAGCTTTACGAATGGTTTCCTCCTCATTACGGTTGATGGTGAGCTTATAAGGCCGGCCTTCAATGGTAATAGTGATGGGTAATTCGTTTGCCATAGGCTGTTATATTGTTTTATTGTTTAAAAGATCAATGCATGTATCAAGTTCCCGCAGTAATTCGTTTATCTTCTTTTTGGCTTTGGATGATTCCTTGCCGGTTGGGATTGATTTTGCTATTGTTAGTATTTGTATTTGTTTTTCAAGTTCAAGTATGGTGTTCTTATGTTCAGTGCAACGGTTTTCAGTTTCACGGAATTTTTGTTCGAGTTTTAAAAAATCATCTTTAAGTGTTTTGTATCTGAGTGCAAGTTGCCTGCTTTTTATATCCAGCCCTTTAACAAGATTGCTCAAATCTTCCATTACTGCACTTATTGCTTGATCTATTAGGTGCAAAGATAATTACTAAAAGACATATTAACAATAATATAACATTTATTCTGCTAAAAATTTAATAAGTATCAAAGGATCAGTTTATTAGTTCGAAAAACCCCTTTTCTGAGTTGTATGCAAATATTTCGCCGGTTTCGATGATATAATGCCAGCCGCTGATTACCAGTTTACCAGCCTGATGTTTTTCGGCAATATAAGGGTATGTGAGCAGGTGTTTTAATTGTTCCACCACGTTCATTTGTTCTGTAAGCCATTCGCGTGCAGCTATATTGGCTTCAGGTAGCATCGACAAAACTTTGGTCCGCACGGGCATGGCCAGCTCGAGCCATTTGCGGGTATGTGGCAATTTTTCGAAATAGCTTTCAGGTTTATAAAGTGCTGCACAACCGCCACAATTGGAATGCCCGCACACAATAATATTTTCAACTCCAAGCGCTTCTACTGCGAATTCAATGGCCGATACTGCTGCCAGGTACTCACCCGAAAAACGATAATTCGGCACAATGTTCGCAATATTACGTATGATAAATAGTTCGCCGGGTTTGGTGGCGGTTATCATATTGGGAACCAGTCTCGAATCGGAACAACCAATAAAAAGCGTATGAGGCTTTTGTTCATTTCCCAGATTCTGAAATAGTGCTTCGTGTTCTTCAAAATCGGTTTGTCTGAAAGTAACGGCTCCTTCAATAAGTTTTTTCATTGATATACAGGTATTTGTATTTTTGGGGTAAGCGATGTAAGGATTAACTGTTTCAATACAAACAAAAATATTACATTCTTTCTTGCAAAAGTTGAAAATAAAAATTAGCAGGTCATTTTATTTTTCACTTATATTTGTGTCATGACTGAGGAATTCCTGCATTATATCTGGCAATACCGTCTTTATTCACCTTCCCTTATACTCCGTTCAGGCGAAAAGGTGGAGGTGTTAATTCCGGGAATTCATAACAGCGACTCCGGTCCCGATTTTTTTAATGCCCGCATACGTATTGGCGATACAACCTGGGCCGGGAATATCGAAATTCACATTCAATCCTCCGACTGGAAACGTCATAACCATCAGCACGATATGAGTTATGACAACGTTATCCTTCATGTAGTCTGGCGCCATGATACAGATATTTTCCGCACCGACGGCTCACCTATTCCTACACTTGAACTCGACGGATTGTATAATGAGCATGCCTGGAAAAACTACCTGGGATTTATGACTTCACAGAAATGGATTCCATGTGATACTATGATTGCGGGAGTAGATTCTTTTGTAAGGAATGCGTGGCTCGACAGGGTGCTGGTTGAACGCCTGGAGCGAAAAGCCCTGCAGGTTGAACATATATTGTCAATCACCAACAACGATTGGGCACATACGTTTTACCGCCTGCTGGCCCGCAATATGGGTTTTAAGCTCAATAACCAGGCATTCGAAATGCTTGCACAATCGCTTCCATATCAGTTTTTGGCCAAACATGCCGATGATCTTTTTCAGGTTGAGGCCATGGTTTTCGGACAGGCAGGTTTATTAAGCGCATCTTTTTCGGATGAATACCCTCAGCGACTTAAGAGAGAATACGGATTTCTGCAGAAAAAATTTGACCTCACACCGGTTGATGCTCATTTGTGGAGGTTTATGCGTCTGCATCCGGGAAATTTTCCGACATTGCGGCTGGCTCAGTTTGCTTCCATCATTCATCATTCGGGTAGTATTATTGGCGGATTATTCGAGTCGAATGATGTTAACAGTTACCGGAAACTTTTCAGTGCCGAAGCATCTGAGTATTGGAATACGCACTATACTTTCGATAAACTTTCGGCTACCCGGCGAAAAACATTGGGGCAGTCATCAGTTGACCTGCTTATTATTAACCTGGTTGCACCTATTTTATTGGCATATGGCCGTAGAAAAAGTGATTCGGGTATTACCGAAAAACCAGTCGATATGCTCATGCAACTGAAGGGAGAGGACAACACAATAATCCGCAATTGGGAAAAGCTTGGTGTTGATGTTTCGAATGCTGCCGCAACACAGGCTCTGCTCGAATTGAAAACAAATTACTGCGACGCGAAAAAATGTCTGAGTTGCAGAATAGGGAATGAGTTGCTTAAGTAGACGTGAGGTTTTGGGAAACGAGTGGATTTGGCGACAAGGCGATGGGCGA
>CAZOXJ010000138.1:8523-10881 GCA_964583325.1 uncultured Lentimicrobiaceae bacterium | reverse complement strand
CCGACTCCCGTCTTCCGACTTCCGACCTCTGACTTCCACCTTCCACCTCAACACATAAAACATGCGTAAAACATTACTTTTTGTGTGGGAACTTCCGCAAAGTATATTAGGAGTGCTGTTGTATGGAATATTGAAATACAAACGACAAATTTCCTGTATTGAGAAGGAAGCGCATCTGAGGTTTATCGAAACAACTAAAATTGGAGTCAGCCTGGGCTGGTTTATTTTCTGGTCGCCTTCGGGAAACCGATTCCCTTACTATACGAATGATTGCCGTATGCACGAATACGGACATGCAAAGCAGTCGGTCATGCTCGGACCTCTGTACCTGATCGTGGTGGGTTTGCCTTCCATTTCGCGTGCCATATACAGCCGTTGGTATTTTAAAAAGTATGGGAAGCGCTGGAAAAAATATTTTGATGGTTTTCCCGAAAACTGGGCCGATAAACTTGGAGGGGTGCAAACCAGGAAAGAATTTTAAATAAAAAAAAGCTATCCTCACCGGATAGCTTTTTTTGAATATTTTAAACAAGGAAATCCTTATTTATCCTCGGTTTCGAACCCGAATTTCCAGAGTAATGCGGCAACAATTGCTCCGAATATGGGTGCAACAAAGAAAAGCCATAACTGTGAAAGAGCCATTCCGCCGGCAAAAACTGCCGGGCCAAAACTCCTTGCAGGATTCACTGATGTGCCTGTAACAGGAATTACAACAAGGTGTATAAGCATAAGCGTAACACCTATTGCAAGGCCAGCCATGGTGCTGTTTCCGAACTTTGAGGTTACAGCAAGTATTACAAAAAGAAAAATGCAGGTAAATACCGCTTCAGCAATAAATGCACTTGTCATGCTGTAATTTCCCAGATACCCTTCGCCATATCCGTTGGAGCCCAACCCCCATTCGGAAATAGCCCAGCCATTCTGACCACTGGCAATAAGATAAAGAACGCCGGCACCTATAGTGGCACCTATCAACTGCGAAACAATATAGCCGCCAGCATCTTTTACTGACATCCTGCCGGCTACCAATACTCCTACAGTTACTGCAGGATTGATATGACAGCCGGAAATTCCACCAATAGCGTAAGCCATGGCTACTACGGCAAATCCAAATGCAATTGAAATTCCTAATAAACCTACGCCGCTGGGGCCAACATGAACATTGCCCGAAATAACAGCAGCGCCGCAACCAAATAGCACAAGACTGAAGGTTCCGATTAATTCAGCTAGATATTTTTTCATATAAAAGTGGTTTTAGTGTAATACAAATGTAAATAAATAATTATGTTGAAAAGCCAAATATTTATTTAATGAACTAAAAATAAAACAAATACAACCATTTTTAATCGTTTACAACTATCCCGAAAAGGCAGGAACAATTCAATATCAAAAAACAAATTGATATTTTTTGTGATTAAACAGGAGTCATCAGTACAAAAGAAAAAGTCATTCCGTCGAAATACGGAATGACTTTTGCAAAAGTATCAACATTAAAATTGAAACTCAATATGGTTTCAGGAAGAAGCGAATTTCTTTACCAATTCCTTTAATTCGTTAAGCTGATCCTCATTTAATCCTTCGGGAATAAATCCTGCACCGCGACACATGAAATATATCTTTGCCGATTTACATATAATATCAATGTTATCGAACGTATCGAGAACACTTTCGCCGATAGCAAAAACACCGTGCTTTTCCCACAGAACGATATCGTGATGCTGCAGATTTTTGATTGTTTCCCTTGCGATATCTTCGCTTCCGGGTAACGTATAAGGTACAAAACCCAGGCCTTTAGGAACAAACACCATTGTTTCGGGATGCATGCCCCATAAAAGGTTGTTCAAAGCCCCGGCACTTTTGAATTCCGGGTTATGGGTAAGAGCAACCAGCTCATTGGCATGCGTGTGAATTATTACTTTCTCTTTACTGCCCCGCTGAGCGATAAGCTGATGAATACCAAGGTGTGTAGGCAATTCAGAGGTTGGCCTGAACTCGTATGTATCCGATTTAAACCTGGAAATCATGGTATAAGATGCGCCATCGTCAGCAATACGGATAATGATAGCGTTTTTCATAGGAGCACGGGCCAGGTCGCGCATCCGCTTGCCGGTACCGGTAACAAAAAAGTATTTCCCGGCCAATTCGATATAAGGCGTAACAAGCTTAAAAACAGGGTATCCCGAAAGATCTCCAAATACATCTTCGGTGATCAGATCGTCAACATTTACCGAAATATTTCCGGCATTTCGCTCGGCCCATCCGTTCTGCCATAAGTATTGAGCTATTTCTGCTACCTGCAGAATCCTTTTTTCAAGCTCAGGATTTTGTTTGAGTATTTCAATCATAGTGCTGTTTTTT
>CAZOXJ010000138.1:5505-8423 GCA_964583325.1 uncultured Lentimicrobiaceae bacterium | reverse complement strand
TTAGGAATACCTTGCTTATCCCATTTGCGGACTGCATAATAATCTTTCAGCATCAGTTCAAGGTTCACGGTGCGGTCCTTTGAAAGGCCTTCGGTAAAAGGAATTGTAGTAAACCGCTCAGGAAGAATATCTTCTGAATCAGTAAATCCTGCACCAACGTTAAAAAGGCGTTCGAGGTTATAGATACGCTCTCCGATTTTCAGCAATGCGGAAATATTAAAATCCACACCTGTAATGGTTGATGTAAACCGCGCCCAGAAGTCGAAACCTACAGCATATCCGGCAAATTTACAGCAAACAAGACTATCTTCAACGGCACTCTGATGCTGCTTTAAAACAAGCAGATCCGCTTTTCCGGCAAGCGTAAAGCGGGGTATGCGTTTGGGAGCCGAAAACACTTCCATGGCAGCCATATATCCCGTAAGATGACAACCTCCGCGGTTGGAAGTGGCATAACCCAATGCATGCCCCATTGCTCCCCGGGGATCGTAAGCAGGCAATTCCAAACCTTTTACCTGCATCGACGACTGTGATGAACCGTATTTTTCGGAGAGGCGTTTTGAGCCGTCAGCCAGTTCATTGCCGATACCTTCGCGATAAGCTGTTTTAATTACCAGGTCAGCTAATACTTCTTCATTGCCAAACGATACATCCGGGTAAGGGAATAAACCTTTCTCCTGCAGTTCCATGGCGCAGGAAATAGTTCCTCCCATCGAAATGGTATCAATTCCCAGTTTGTTGCAGTGGTAATTAGCCTGCGCAATTTTTGCCAGGTTAAATATTTCGCAGTTAGCGCCCAATGCCCAAACCGACTCGTATTCAGGGCCTTTCCCTTTCATGTCGCCGGAGTGAGTTAAACGCCCGCATTTTATCGAACAGGCATAACAGGCTTCAGTTTTATCCAGCAGCTCCCGACGAATGGCTTCTCCCCCGGTTTTTCCTGCGTCCTTGTGCTGCCCTGAAGTAAAGTTGCGGATAGGCAACATTCCGAGTCCATTAATTACTTCGAGTGTTCCGGCAGTACCAAAAAGGGGCAAACCAGCGCGCGTGATGGGCAAAGCCTGCTGCTTATCGATAGCTGACTGAACATATTTCATCAGCAGGTCTTTGTCGTGAACTTCGGTTTTATGCTTTCCGTTTTTAACAACGATCGCTTTCAGCTTTTTCGAACCCATAACAGCGCCAACGCCGCCGCGCCCGAAAGCACGTTCGGCATTATTCATGATCGACGACATATATACCAGGTTTTCACCTGCAGGTCCTATCATCAGGGTGTGGCTCTTCCCTTCTATTTCAATTATTTTATCATAGGTCTCTTCGCTGTTAAGACCCCAAAGCATGCCTGCATCTTTGATCTGAATATCATTATCCCCATCAATCAGTAAATAAACAGGAGTGTCGGATGCACCTTCGATGATCAGGCCATCGATACCGCAGCGTTTAAAATTAAAACCGAACATACCGCCGGTATTCGAATAAAAGATGGTCCCGGTAAGCGGCGATTTGGTAACCAATGACATTCGGCCACTGGTAGAAACCGCGGTTCCTGTTAAAGGCCCGATGGTAAAAACCATTGCATTGTCGGCACTTAAAGGATCAACTTGCGGATGAACACGGTCAGTGAATAGTTTTACACCTAAGCCCCTTCCTCCTATATAGTTGAGGTATATTTCGTCATCAGTTTCAATTATTTTATGAATCTGCTTACTCAGATCAATTGAAATCACTTTGTTGAACAAACCCTTCATAATTTTTTTTCTTAATGATGAATTAGTTTCCAAAAATAGTTAATTATTGCATTAAATGCGACTGCAATAGTTATTTTTCAAAAAATATGAAATAAGGTAAAACCCTGCGAATCGATTAGACTGTCAAAATTACGGATCATTTTCTTTAATGGATTTCAGCTTGTGCTGCTGTCAAGCTCTTGGGAGTCGCCGACGGCATCGGGCAGGGAAGCCCTGCTAAATCAACTATTATTGTTTGATCCTGGGTTAAACAAGTGCATTTCGACTTCTCTTCGGCAAGCTCAGGGCAGGCTGCTCAATGTGACAGAATACAAGCGATTTGTGCCATAGAGCAGCTTCTTCAAATTTTAGAAGGACTCTATAAATGCAATCATTCTTTATTAATGTAAAGGTAGTACTAACATGGCATAAAAAAACCGGCACAGGGCCGGTTTTAAAATTCATTAAGCTTATTTTAGTGTTTGCTAAGGTAATCGGCAACTCCTTCGGATGTAGCTTTCATTCCTTCGTCGCCCTTGTGCCAGTCGGCAGGGCATACTTCGCCGTTTTCTTCAAAAAACTGCAAAGCATCAACCATACGGATTGCTTCTTCAACGCTGCGACCTAACGGCAGGTCGTTAACTACCTGGTGACGTACAACGCCTTGTTTGTCAATCAGGAATAAACCACGGTAAGCAACAGCTTCGCCATTGAATTCAACGTAATCTTCGTCCTCATCATATTCCCATTCGCCGGCAAGTACATCGTAGTTTTCGGAAATGGTTTTTGAAAGGTCCGAAACCAGCGGGAAAGTAACACCTTTAATTCCGCCAGCTTTTTTTTCGGTATTGAGCCATGCCCAGTGCGAAAATTTACTGTCGACCGAACAGCCTACGACCTGTACATTACGTTTTTCGAATTCAGCCAGTTTATCCTGAAACGCTATGATTTCGGTAGGACAAACGAACGTGAAATCGAGGGGATAAAAGAAAAATACTACATGTTTTTTGCCGATATACTGGGCGAGTGAGAATTTCTCAACAAATTCGCCACCGTTGATAACTGCATCTGCCTCAAACTGAGGCGCTCTTTTTCCTACTAATACTGCCATTTATTTATTGTTTTTTTATTGGTTTAACTATTTTTTTGCAAAGATAATCAGAAATGCTTTTTATCCTTCATTTGTAAATC
>CAZOXJ010000138.1:0-5405 GCA_964583325.1 uncultured Lentimicrobiaceae bacterium | reverse complement strand
GGTGTTCCCGGACGGGTAATTGAGGCCAGTTTTACCGCATACTGATATACATTATCCGCAACCGGAATACGACGGATCAGATCCTGAAAATATTTAATTTCTTCAGCTGTTAGAATAATATTAAGTTTATCGGAATGCATGGTAGTCGTATTCTTAACTACCTGTATTTCCTGTTCGAAAGTCGGGTATCCAAGCCAGATATTGAACATAAACCTATCGAGTTGCGCTTCAGGAAGCGGATAGGTTCCTTCCTGCTCAATTGGATTTTGAGTGGCAAGCACGAAGAACGGTTCATCCAGTTTATGGCTTACGCCGGCAACAGTAACAGCTTTTTCCTGCATGGCTTCGAGCAATGCACTCTGTGTCTTTGGCGGTGTACGGTTAATTTCGTCGGCAAGAATTATATTGGCAAAAACCGGCCCGCGAATAAAACGAAACTTGCGGTCCTGATCGAGGATTTCGGTACCAATAATATCGGAAGGCATCAAATCGGGTGTGAACTGAATACGGCTGTAGGTTAGTCCCAAAACCTGCGAAAGGGTATTAACCATAAGGGTTTTAGCTAATCCCGGAACACCTACCAGTAAAGCATGACCTCTCGAAAATATAGCTATCAGCAGGTTTTTAACAACTTCATCCTGCCCGATAATTACTTTACCAATTTCCGATCGTAAGGCTGAATATTTATTTGTAAAATCGTTAAGTGCTTCGGTATCTGATTTATATTGAATCATATTTGTATCTTTATTAGTAACCTTTACCTTTCCCCTAATTTTTATAAACAAAAGATACTAAGGGGTTCGGATTGGGGGGTTAGGGATTAAAGCTGATCAATCTCCAGGAATCATTCACTGTTGACTAATTCTCAGTAAAAGTCCATTTGTTTTTAAATTCGCAGTTCCGGTACCTGTCGCCCATCCGGATATAAGCCGTTTTCGATTTGGATTCAATCCATTTGGCCATGGCTTTCTGTTTCTTACTTTCAAGTGCCCATTCCTGAATTTTGTTGTAATCATCATTCATGTTGGCTTTATGAGGTTCGGTACGGAGTTTCAGGTATAAAACACGGTAAGCCTGGGTGCCGTCTTCGGTGGTGTATGGAACACTGTTCGAAATTTCACCCGGTTTCATTTTGTCGATTACAAAATATACTTTCGGATCAAGTTCATCAGCAGCCAAACGGGTGCCTCCATGACTCTGACTTTGAATGAGTCCGCCATTTACCTTTCCCGGATCATCACTGTGAATGATAGCCGCCCTTTCGAAAGTAAGCGAATCGGCCCTTACTTTGGAGGCTATACTGTCGAGTTTAGCAGCCGCAGCAATCAGGTCATCAGGCGACACTTTAGGGATTATAAGGATGTGCCTTACGTTTACAAACTCGCCCTTGCGTTCGATAAGCTGTAAAAGGTGGTACCCGAATTTTGTTTTAATAATTTCGGAAAGATCATTTTTATTCTTGAGGTTAAAAGCCGCCGATTCAAATTCAGGAGCCATGCTGCCACGTCCGAAAAGGCCAAGTTCACCACCTTTGGAAGCTGAACCGGGGTCTTCGCTATAAAGTACGGCGAGGGTAGTAAACTTCTCACCCTTCTGCACCCTTTCGCGCAGGGTAGCAAGTTTTTCGCGTGCTTCCTTGAGTTGAGCAGGGCCCACAACGGGATTTTTAACTATCTGTCCGATTTCATATTCTGTCGGGATCACAGGAATACTATCTTTACTCAGGTTATTGAAATAATCTTTCGTTTCGTTAGGAGTAATTTTAACATTATCAACAATTTGACCTTGAGCTTGCTGCGAAAGGATTTCGAGTCGTAAAGGTTCCCGGAGTTCATTTTTAAACTCATCGATTGATTTGTCGTAAAACTCCTCTAGTTTTTCCTCCGAGCCAAACTGCTGAATATAGTATCGGAGCCGACGGTCCAACTCGCTGTCAACCTGTTCGTCGCTTACAACAAGGCTATCAATTTCGGCCTGGTAAACGAGTAGTTTTTGAAATAATATATTCTCGAAAATCTCGCACCTGAATGCGAAAGGATCACCTTTAGCACCCTGAGCAATTGCCTGGGCATACTGAGCTTCCACGTCTGACCAATACACAGGATGGCTTCCGACCAGGGCTACTATTTCGTCAATTACTTTTTCATTTTCACTTTGAGCTTTGGTTTGCATTACCGAGCCCAGAAAAAGGATCAATAAAGCAGGAATTACCAGTCGTTTTATCATGTGTACGGGGAAGTTATTTCTTGAATATTTCATACTTATTACGTTTCACGGCATCATTGTACAAGTCGTTTTCCATAAGGGTCAGTAATTCGGCTTTACGCTTGTTTAAAAGGATGATGCGGATATTTTCGATCTCAAAATTTAAAGGAGAGATACTTTCCTTACTCTTGTATGTATCAATAGCCACCAAATAAACAGTGGTTGAATCTTTTACTTCATAATACCTGTTCCGTTTCAGAAAATCCAGCTGATCGTCAACAGTAAGCGGTATTTTACGGCTTAAATCAGCAAACGACATCCAGGTGCCATCGTTAATCAGGTGTTCGATTCCGTTTTCCTGGCAAAGCGCCTGCAATTTTTCCTTGTCTGATTTACGGCTACTCTGTAAAAGGGTTTTAACCTTGCCGGCAAAAGGCGATCCGGCATCGATAATCACATAATCAGCCAGAACAATGTTTTCGCGCAGTTGAAAATTATTCTGATTTTTCTGATAATAATCTTCTATTTCGCTCATCGAAACTACTGTATCCAGTTTTTGGTTTACCAGTTCCGATTCGTAGGCGTAAATAATCAACGAGTTGCGGTATTGCTCAATCTGCCTGGTGAAATCACGGTGAGTTTCATCGAGGTTGTCCTCGGCCTGTTTGAGCAAAAGTTCCTGCCTGACCCAATTATTTATGTAAGCAGTTGTAATTTCCAAACTATCATTTGCACTGGTACCGGGAGGGATTACACCCACTAAATCTTCAGCATACAGATATTTATCGTACACCCGTGCTATTGCGGCATCCCGAGTTTTATCCTTACCCGGCAGTAAACTGCAGGATCCCAGCACAGAGATCAGAAAAGCTGAAATTACCAGCAAACGAAACATTGGTTATTGCGGGGTTAAAATTGTTTTTAATACTTCATCGTTAACAACCACCGGGTATTTTGCACGTAATTCCGCAATCCATTCTTTTTCAAGAAAGTTCTGATAATCAGCGGTCATTGCGCCACGCACTTCGTTAAGTAATTTGGGTTCAGGAGCTACAACCTGATGAACAATAACAATGGCATTCTCATTATCAGCCAAAGGAATCAATTCAGATACGCCGGTCTTCCATTCTACATTCTGAAGATTCATATTTTCACCTTTCAGGAATTTTTTCCGCTCGATAGTAACTTTTTGAATGCTGTCGTGGTTGTATTTTGCCAGGATCTGCTCATCGGTTGCGCCTTTTTTGATCAGCTTTTTGAGGCTTTTAATGATTGACGGATCTTTAATAATAAGAATCGAGGCATCTAACCTTGTATCCCACAGGTAGTTTTGTTTGTTCTTTTCGTAAAATTGCTGAAGGCCTAAGGTATCTTTAACAGCTTTGGACCACACTTTTTTATCGGTAAGATCAAAAAGCAGAATTCCATCGTGGTATTCGGTGATAAGGGCTTTGAATTCCGGTTTCTCATTCTCGAGCTGGCTATCAGCATATTTAACCACTGCATCGTTAACAAAAGTATTGTACTGCTGCTGCACATAAGTGGTGATATCCGATTTTTGTCCACGGCGCTGTGTAGTGGCAAGGTGTTTTGCCAAATCAGCCTGGGTATAGGTTTTGGTTCCGATGGTAAAAAGATTTTTATTCAATCCTGCAGCCTGCTCCAGTTTCCAGCTTGCTTCGAAAATTGAATCGGTAACCGTTGCTGTCAGTTCAGTAAGTGCTGCTGTATTCTGAGTAAAACCATAATTTGCTTTTGTACGGCTGATAAATGCGCTCTGAACTTCGGTATTGCGGTCGCTGCGCGATATCCGCTGATTCAGATCATCTTTTTCCTCCTCAAAAGTCCCGATAGGTTTGCGATCGACAAGTTTAATGATGTGCCAGCCATAATTGGTTTGAAAAGGCTCGGAATAATCGCCTTTCTGTTTCATTTTAAGGATGTTGCGGGTAAAATCGGGAAGCAAACGGTTTACACCAAACCAGGGTAGTACACCACCTTTGCCTGCTGTTGAAACATCATCGGAAAATTTCTTGGCTACATCACCAAAATCGCTACCGCCTTTCAGCAATTTATAAGCCATATTAGCTGAATCAGCTACTTTAAGCGAATCGTCGAGTGAACCTTTTACAGGATAAACAAGGATTATATGTGCAAGCTGCACTTTACCCATTGCCGGATTTTTTTCAGTTACCTTAATGAGATGGTATCCAAAGTCGGTGCGCACCGGCATGGTTACTTCATTTAATTTTGCGTTATACGCTGCTGATTCAAAAGGATATACCATATCGAAAGCAGTAAAGAAGCCAAGGTCGCCATGGTTACCCGGTATTTTTTGGCCTTCCTGTTCACGGTCTTTTGCTGATGGATCTTCGGAAGCATCAGCTGCTACTTTACCAAAATCTTCCCCTTTTACGATCCGCTTACGAATCTGCATAATTTTATTCCAGGCAGCCAGAGTATCAGCGGCAGAGGCCATTTTATCAACCCGAACAAGGATATGACTTGCACGGATATCATACTTTCTACGGTCGTAAGCTTCCTTCACAAGTTTTTCGTTTGCTTCGTTATCAGCAAGATAAGGCTGAGCCAATTGCTTACGATACCCTGCCAGTTCGTCGCGGAAGGATTTAATGGTATCCATGCCGAGGTTTTTAGCCTCTGTAACCTTTAACCGGAAATTAATATACAGGTCGAGATACTCTTCAATAGCCTTGTTATCAGGCTTCTCGCCTTTGATATTGTTTTTTTCAAAAACCTTGACAAACTCGTTTTTAGTTACTTTTTCGTTGGCAACCTGCAGCAAAACAGGGTCAGTACCCTGACTTATAGCTGATAATGAAAAAATGCCTATTAAAAATGTGAGTGAAGCGTTTAAAAATGTCCGTTTCATAGTTGTCTGATGTTTTATTTTTTATCTGAAGAATTAACTTCAGGGGGTTGGGTGGTTATTTGTTATTTGTTATTTGGTATTTGGTATTTGGTATTTGGGAAGTTATAAGTAACGACTTGTACGAAATAAAAAATGGATTTTCAGAGATCAGTAATTTAGGATTTAGTACGTTCCATTTTCTATTAACTATTACTATTTTTCTATTCTCTATTCAGTGCGCAGAGCGCCACTTCCGCCTCGCACTTTTCACTTTTCACTCTTCCCTTTTCACTTTTCACTTTTCACTTTTCACTCTTCACTTTTCACT
>CAZOXJ010000137.1:3191-11223 GCA_964583325.1 uncultured Lentimicrobiaceae bacterium | reverse complement strand
CTCAACCTCAAACCCATGATTTTACGAACTCTACTCCTTGCTGCACTTTTCGGTGTGGCATCACTGCAATTACTGGCACAATCGGACGAACCGGTTTATCCGTCAGTTCTCGGCGCAGGCACACTCAATGGCATTTCGCAGCCATTAAAAGACATTCCTCCTTTAACTGATGCCGAAATTGTGGCTTTTAAAGAGAGAGCTGCAACTAAAGTCCTGAACAAGAAATTAAGAAACCGCGATTATCCTTTTGCCGAAACAGCACAGCCAAAAGGCCCTGATGCCGCCTGGCAGAAATCCATGGGATCAACCGGCACTCCGAAAGCTCCGCTTGTAAATTTCGAAGGTCAATCCTCACCGTATTACCCACCCGATTGCAACGGAACGGCTGGCCCGAACCATTATATGCAAACGGTAAACTCAACCTATGCCATTTACAGCAAAACAGGTACTTTACTTGCCGGACCTACCAATATGAACCTCCTTTTCGGAAGTGTAACCGGCGCCAACTGCAACGATGGCGACCCGCTTATCCTCTTTGATGAGATGGCCAACCGCTGGCTGGCAGTAGAGTTTTCGTTATGCGGATCCACTGACCGTATGCTGGTAGCTGTTTCAACCACCAACGATCCTACCGGCACCTGGTACCAGTATTCGTTTGATGTGGACGATATGCCGGATTATGAGAAATTCGGAATATGGCCCGATGGATATTATATGGGCTCAAACAATAGTTCAAGCAATGATATTTACGTTTTTGAACGTGCACAGATGCTTACCGGTGGCACATCGCCCAAAATGGTAGGATTTAATAACCCATGGCGACCAACAACCATTGATGGTTTTATGTGCGTTCCTCCTGTTGATAACGATGGCCCTGCTGCACCGGCCGGAACCCCGGGACTGTTTATTACCATTAACGATGATGCTATCGGCGGCGGCAGCGACCAACTCTGGATTTATGAACTGGCCGTTAACTGGACAACCACAGCCTCATCCACTTTTAACCGCACACAACAAATCAATGTTACTGCCTTCGACAGCAATTTTGGCAGCAACTGGGATAATATCAAACAACAAGGTACTACACAGGAACTGGATGCCATTCCGCAGGTAATTATGAATGTGCCTCAGTACCGTAATTTCGGAACTTACCAGACAATTGTTTGCTGCCATACCGTGGATGTTGACGCAACTGATCATGCCGGTATCCGATGGTACGAATTAAGGAAAACTTCAGGTCCATGGACAGTTCGCCAAACGGGTACATATGCGCCTGATATTCACTCGCGCTGGATGGGAAGTATTATGCTGAATGCAAACAATAAAATCGGATTAGGTTATTCTATTTCCAGTTCAACCATGTATCCTGGTATCCGGTATGCCGGTCAAACAGCAGGTGCTTATGGTTCGGGCAATGGCGTTTTGGATGTTCCGGAAGAAATTATACAAACCGGTGCCAATTACCAGACAACCTACAACCGCTGGGGCGATTACTCGCTTATGTCAGTTGATCCGGTTGATAACGAAACTTTCTGGTTTACAACACAGTACATAGGAACCGGTGGAAGCCGAAAAACAAAAATCGCTTCGTTCAAAATCGGTAATGCGCCAACAGCTATTACCCTGGCTGCTACTGCTGTTACAGCTGCTTCAGCAACCCTAAATGGAACCGTGAATCCAAACTCGCTGGCTACAAATTATTATTTTGAGTGGGGAACCACAACTTCCTATGGCAATGTTACACCAACCATTGCAGCCGGTAACGGAACCGCTAACCTGGCGGTAAACGCCGGAATTTCGGGGCTTACAGGCGGAACCACATACCATTTCAGGGTTGTGGCTGTTAATGCCGACGGAACAACCAACGGCAGCGACCTTACATTTACACCCGGAGCAGCAGCTGTAACTACTGATGCCGTAACCGGAATATCGCTTACCGGAGCTCTTTCTGGCGGAAACGTAACTTCCGACGGAGGTTCGCCTGTTACTGCACGCGGCGTATGCTGGTCAACAACGGCCAACCCCGTTGCTACCGGATTGCATACAACCGATGGATCAGGAACCGGTACTTTTACCAGCACCATAACAGGGCTTTCGGCCAATACCGTTTATCATGTAAGAGCTTATGCAACCAATGCCAGCGGAACATTCTACGGCGCCGATATTACTTTTACAACCCTTTGCGGTATATATAGCTTGCCATTTAGCGAATCCTTTTCAGGAACAACTATTCCTACCTGCTGGACGAATATTGATAACCAGGGCAGCGGACAAGTATGGCAGTTCGGGACTATTACCGGTCAGTCGCCAAATCCTGCGCTTACAGGCAACTATGCATACCTGAACAGCGACGCTTACGGAAGCGGCAGTTCGCAAAATGCCGACCTTATTACGCCAACCATTGATATGAGCACGTACTCGGCAGTTAACCTTCAATTCAAGCATTATTTCAAAAGCTATTCAGGTTCTTCGGGAACGCTTTCGTATAGCATCAATAACGGATCGACGTGGAATGTCATTCAAACCTTTACCACAACATCATCCTCAAACCCGGTTACATTCAATCAGGCTGTAGCCGCCGTGGCAGGTCAGGCAGCAGTTAAATTCAAATGGAACTATACAGGCTCTTATGGATATTACTGGGGCGTTGATGATATTTCAATTACAGGCACCGGATCAGTTACACTTACCGTAACACCCGCCAACCAGAATGTTGCGTCAACAGCCGGAACCACCCCTTTTGCAGTCACCACTTCGGCTGCCTGGACGGCAGTAAGCAATACTATATGGTGCACAGTAACACCCTCGGGTACCGGTAACGGAACTCTTACAGCTACTTTCGAAGCTAACGGAGGTTCATCATCCCGGGTTGCGACTATCCTTGTTTCAGCCACAGGTGCTCCTTCGGTAAATGTGACCGTTACACAAGGCGGTACTTCACCTACGCTCACAGTTACACCGGCAAATCAAAATGTAACAGCCCCTGCCGGGAACACCAGCTTTGCAGTTACTTCCAACTCAGCCTGGACAGTCAGCAGTAATTCCCCATGGTGTACAGTTACCCCTTCGGGAACCGGAAACGGAAGCATTACAGCAACATACACACAAAACACTTTACTCGTTAGTCGCACTGCAACGGTTACAGTAACCGTAGCCGGACTTCCTGACGTAACTGTTACCGTTACCCAGGCAGCAGGAGCGCCATTATTAAGCGTTACACCAGCTAATCAGAATGTAAGCTCAGCAGCAGGAAATACCGCTTTTACTGTAACCTCAAATACAAACTGGCAGGCAAGCAGCGATGCAGCCTGGTGCACGGTTACATTGGCAGGCAGCGGCAACGGAACCATTACAGCAACTTATACCACTAATGTTTCGGTTAACTCACGTGTTGCGAATATCACGGTTTCAGCTACAGGTACAACACCGGTAGTAGTTACAGTAACTCAATCGGGCAACTCTCCGACACTCACTGTAAATCCTGCTAACCAAAATGTAACCGCTCCGGCCGGAAACACCAGCTTTAGCGTTACATCAAACTCAGCATGGTCAGCAGCAAGTAATGCAGCATGGTGTACCGTAACCCCTTCGGGATCAGGAAACGGAACACTTGCTGCCACGTATGAGGAAAATACCACATCAAATGTACGTGTTGCCAATATCACGGTAACCGTTGCCGGACTTACCCCGGTGATTGTTACGGTAACACAGGCAGGTACAACCCCTACTTTAGTTGTTACACCACTCAATATAAATGTACCCGCTTCGGCAGGAATTGCCAACTATACGGTTACAACCAATTCGGCATGGACAGCAACCAGTACTACTGACTGGTGCCCGGTTACACCATCCGGAAACGGAAATGGAATTATGGCAGCAACCTACGAAGCAAATACCTCGCTGGATGAACGGATTTCGTACCTCACCGTATATGTAACCGGCGCGCCGAATGCCAATGTAACGTTAACACAGGCAGGCGCGGCACCATTCCTTTCGGTGGATCCTCATAACCAGAATGTAGGTATCGCAGCAGGGACAACTAATTTTGCCGTAAGTTCGAATATGCCCTGGACAACTTCGAGCAATGCCGGCTGGTGTACGGTAACACCTTCGGGAACCGGAAACGGAACCGCTGTTGCTACCTTCGGCGAAAATATTTCTGCCGGCACCCGCACTGCTACCATTATGATAAACGCATTGGGAATTGCACCGGTAACCGTTACTGTAGTTCAGCAGGGACCGGCTGCCACACTCAATGTTACCCCGGCTACCCGGACAGTAACCGATCCGGCAGGAACCACCACTTTTAATGTATCGTCGAATACTGCATGGACCAGCAGCAGCGATGCAAACTGGTGCCAGGTTACACCTTCGGGATCAGGAATTGCAGTATTAACCGCTACTTATGAACAAAATCTGAGCCCTGTAATACGTACCGCCAATATCGAAGTTATTGCTCCCGGCGTTAGCCCGGTAAATGTTCAGGTTCTGCAATTGCCTTCATTTGTTTCGGTTGGAGAAGCACCTGTAAATATGTTACAGGTTTATCCAAACCCAACTAACGGCTTGTTTGTAATCAGCAGCCCATCAGCAGAAATGATGGAAATGAAAGCAACCATAATCAACGCGAAGGGTAAAACCATCCTTACCAAACAATGCAAAGGAGCCAACAGTTATACGTTCGATCTTTCGCAGGCAGCCAGTGGTAACTACTTCCTGAAAGTAGAAACCGACGGGCAAACACACGTTATGAAGATTGTGGTGCAGTAAGTTGTGGAAACTAAAATCGTAAATAACAGCCAAATTTAAAAAAGCGCTTACCTTTAGGTAGGCGCTTTTTTTTATACTCTCAAACTCTGAAAAAGAATTAGCCTTTCTGATTATTGGTTTTCATTCAATTCGAATGTATTGTTTTCGGCTAGAATAATTCTGGTTAAATAAAAACGACCAAAGGGAAAAGGCTTATCTGTGTTCAATAGAATAAAAAGTGCACTAATGATGTGTTAACTTGTTATTATTTAGTGTTAATAATATTATAAGTTAATTTAATGGAAGCTGTTATTGTTTTACCATCCGTAAGTATCGGGTAATCAAATCGGTACTTGTAGCCCGGCAAATATAAGTTCCTCCAGGCAACGAAGCAACAAGAATCTGGTTGTTGCCTTCTTTAAGATTAGAGGACATGAAAATCCTGCCTTGCATATCAAAAATTTCAAGCACTCTAAAATTGCTGTTGCTTACGTTTAAGATGTCGGAAACAGGATTCGGGAAAATATTTATTCCGGTACTGGCAGGATCTTCTGTTACAGCTGTATTGGGTAGTTTGTTAACAGTTTCCAATAAAATTGTACAAGAAGTATCGAAAATAGCGTAACTGATCAAACCTTTGGTGATATCGTCATATCCATCAAGTATTTTTTCCTCAACCGCTGCTGAGTCCGTCAGGCAGAAGCAATTGGTAGGGATAAACATGTTTAAATCTGTCTGGTTATCAATATTATAGTCAGTATTAAAACAAATTTTATTATTTTCGATCGAAGGGGCAAGCTGCCCGAAGCCAACAGGTCCTATTGCAATGCCGATTTTATTCTCATTTATTTCGCAATTAGATACCGTGGTTCCCCATCCAACTTTCAAAGCGGTTTGATTATTATAAAAAACGGAATTCTTTATTTCAACTGTATTTGTGTTAATGATCCCCTGATCATTATTTGTAAATATACAGGAGTCAATAACACCATTGTTTGCATTGTCGAATGCCACGATGTTATTGTCAAAAATTGTGTTCCTGACAATAATGCCTGTATATGAGCCAGAACTAATGTTGATACCCGCGGAGTTATTTAAAAATGAACAATCCTCAATAGTTAGTTCACTGGCATAAATTGGCAGTGCTACCTGGTTACTGTCGAAAACACAGTTGGTAAACTTAAAAATGCTCCATCCATAAACCGCATTGAGGTTTCCAATAAAGCTGCAACCGTCAGCCTGCAATTCGGTACCTACAATAATTGCATTGGTATTGTATTTAAAAACACATTGATTCAGAATGATGAGAGGCGGAATATATGAATCATAATTAATGGCATATATTGCGTTGGAAATGCTTACGTAATCATAATTCAGTACTCCACCCTGGGAATTCTTAACCAATATTCCCATCCATGCATAATTTGAAGTTACTGCAGAGTCGGACCGAAAAGTGATCAATGCGCCAGGACTTCCAATCATATTAATAGTTCCGCGCGTTTCCAAATAATATTGTGAACCGGTAAATCCGTTTTCTTTTACCCTAACCTCAACTCCCGGCTCAATTGTTAAGGTGACTCCCGGAAACACAACCACGTTCCCGTCCATCAGGTAAGGGCTATTAGCCAGAGTCCAGGTTGTATTTGCATAGATACCTCCATGAACAATTGTCTGCGAAAAACCAGGATTAATGGTCAGCAATAATGCAGATATAAATGTAAAAATCAGCTTGTTCATGGTTTTTAGTTTTTCTTCAAACAAAATACAGAAATAGAATGTTCAAATCATTTGGAATTATTCTATTTCTGATCCAACATTACCGTAGCTATCGGATCATTTTGCAGTGATACAATTCTATTGACAGGTGATTATACTAATTTCCTTGGATTGACATTGGGAATTTCTTAAATGCGGAATATTATGCCATTTACGGTATATTCAGTTTGTAAATCGTTAAAATAAATTATCTAACTATATCCATTGGAGTTATAGGAATGTTTCTATATTTGTTAAACCAATTATTAACCTCAAACAACCAAAAAAATACACCCAATGGACTTTAATTTCACCGAAGAGCAGCTGATGATCCGTGATGCAGCCCGCGATTTTGCACAACGCGAATTAATTACCGATGTTATTGAACGCGATGCAGGCGCCATTTACCCTGCCAAGCATGTACAACGCATGGCTGAACTTGGTTTCCTTGGAATGCTTGTTGATCCGAAATACGATGGCGGCGGTATGGATACTGTTTCGTACGTGCTTGCAATGGAAGAAATTTCGAAAGTGGATTCATCGGCCAGTGTGATCATGAGTGTGAATAACTCTTTGGTATGCTACGGAATTGAAGCCTTTGGCAGCGAAGAACAAAAAGAGAAATTTTTGAAGCCCCTGGCCCGTGGCGAAAAAATCGGCGCTTTCCTGCTTTCGGAACCCGATGCAGGCTCTGATGCTACATCGCAGCGCACCACAGCTATTGATATGGGCGACTACTACCTGGTTAACGGCACTAAAAACTGGATCACCAACGGAAATACTGCCGGCACTTACCTGGTGATTGCGCAAACCGATCCGGAGAAAAAACATAAAGGCATCAACTGCCTGATTGTGGACCGCAATGCCCCCGGCATCAGCGTTGGCCCGCACGAAGATAAGATGGGTATGCGCAGCAGCGATACCCATTCGGTAATGTTCAACGACGTTAAAGTACCCAAGGAAAACCGCATTGGCGCCGATGGTTTCGGTTTTACTTTTGCTATGAAAACCCTCGAAGGCGGCCGTATCGGCATTGCTTCGCAGGCTCTTGGCATTGCAAGCGGTGCTTTCGAACGTGCTGTTCAGTATTCGAAGGAACGTAAAGCATTCGGTACGTTTATTTCCAATCACCAGTCAGTTGCTTTTAAACTGGCCGATATGGCTGTAAAAATTGAAAATGCCCGTAACCTTTGCCTGAAAGCCGCCTGGCTCAAAGACCAAAAGCAACCTTACGGGTATGCCAGCGCCATGGCCAAATACTATGCCGCCGAAATAGCCATGGAAGTTACCACCCAGGCAGTTCAGATACACGGCGGATACGGCTATGTAAAAGAATACCATGTTGAACGCCTGATGCGCGAAGCCAAACTAACGCAGATTTACGAAGGCACCAGCGAGATACAACAGATTATAATTTCGAGGGAAATATTGAAGTGAGGGGTTGGGGAGTAGGATTTGGGGGTTAGGGGTGGAAGAGTTTGAAGGGTTTGGAGGGTTTCTGGTTTCTGGTTTCAAGACTTGCCTGCTG
>CAZOXJ010000137.1:0-3091 GCA_964583325.1 uncultured Lentimicrobiaceae bacterium | reverse complement strand
ACAATAATCACTTTTTTAGGAGGCTGTCCGCCTAACCATTTTTGTGCTTCGGGTGCAGCTAATACGGCTTTTTCCACCTCCGGAACCGGCATATCGACCGGCAATTCAAGTGTAAAACGTGTTTTCCCGTTGAACGAAACCGGGTAGGCAAATGTATTGTCGATGGTGTAAGCGGCATTGTATTCGGGGAAAGTTGCATCGCACACATATCCTTTGTTTCCGAGCAGTTGCCATAATTCCTCGGCAATATGCGGCGCATAAGGCGAAATTAAAACTACCAGCTCGCTCAATATCGCGCGTTTGTTGCATTTCAGCTCGGTAAGCTCGTTGGCACAGATCATAAAACTGCTTACTGCCGTGTTAAACGAAATGCGCTCGGTGTCGTCCTGTATCTTTTTAATGGTTTTATGCAGTACTTTTAATTCAGCAGCAGTGGGTGCTTCATCCGTAACGCTGAAATTTATATCGTGATCGTGGAACAGTCGCCAGAACTTGCGTATAAACCTGAAAACGCCTTCAATACCGCTGGTATCCCACGGTTTGGCTTGCTCCAGCGGTCCCAGGAACATTTCGTACAAGCGCAGTGTGTCAGCTCCGTAGCGCTCAATCAGTTCGTCAGGATTAACTACATTGTATTTCGACTTCGACATTTTCTCCACTTCGCTTCCGCAGATGTATTTACCATCTTCGAGGATGAAATGGGAGTTTTTAAGATGTGGCTGCCAGTTTTTAAATGCTTCGGTATCCAAAATATCGTTATGGACAAGACTTACATCTACATGCAATGCATCGGAGTAATTTTCGCGCCCCGGATAGTTTTTCGATATAAAAATAGCAGAAGCATCGAGTTGTTCTTTTTCAACAAATGAAGGAACATCTTCGCCCCTGATAGCCGCGTTTATACGTGCAAGTACGGTATCCATTCCATCCAGGAAATCCCTCATCGGGATAAGCAGGAGTTTATATCCTTTTTCGGCGGCATAAGCGGCATAAGGATGTGCCAGTTTTTCGAGTGATTTCTGGCGTTTTACCTCGATAATCAGTTTCGCTTCGGGACTGAAATAGTCGAATTTCCTGTTCCCATCGCGGTAGTCGCGCTCAAAACGCACACCCAGCTTATTATCTTTAATCTGCTGCCAGAGCATGTACTCCGTCATTTTTTCGGGATTCACCCTGTACACAAAACTCGACCGGCCCTGAATCATTCCCTGGTTAATCAGTCTTTTAAACGGCTCTTCAACAACTGAATAGCCCAGATCGAACAGGAATTTATTCCAGAAACGGGCGTACAGCAAATGGCCTGTGGCATGTTCGGCGCCGCCAATATACAAATCGACGTTCTGCCAGTAGTTGGCTGCGTCCTTCGAAAAATACTCCTTATCGTTGCGCGGGTCCATATAGCGCAGGTAATACCCGCTCGAACCTGCAAAACCAGGCATGGTATTGGTTTCCAATGAGTAACCATCGTCAGTAATCCAGTTTTTGGCACGGGCCAGCGGTGGCTCACCGTTTTCGGTTGGCAGATACGCATCCACTTCCGGCAATTGAAGCGGCAACTGATCTTCGGGCAACATATAAGGCATCCCGTCCTTGTAATACACAGGGAATGGCTCGCCCCAGTAACGCTGGCGGCTGAAAATAGCATCGCGGAGGCGGAAATTGATTTTTCCTGTTCCAATGCCACGTTTTTCTGATTCGCGGATTACAGCGCTGATAGCCTCTTTTACCTGCAGGCCGTTAATAATTCCTGAATTTATCATGATGCCTTCTTTCGAATCGTACGATTCGTCCCAGGTTGCAGGATCGGTAGCTTCGTGTCCGGGTTTGTTAACCACCTGAACTACTGGCAGATTGAAATGACGGGCAAAAGCAAAATCGCGGCTGTCGTGAGCCGGAACAGCCATTATAGCGCCGGTTCCGTAGCCCATAAGCACATAATCGGCAATCCATACGGGTATCAGTTCGCGGGTAAAAGGGTTTACGGCATAAGCGCCGGTAAATTCGCCGCTAACTTTTTTTACTTCCGTCATGCGTTCGCGCTCGGAGCGGTTTTTAGCCCAGGTAACATAGGCATCTACTTTTTCGCGGTATTCGGAAGTGGTGATATGCGAAACCAGTTCGTGTTCGGGAGCCAGAACCATAAAAGTAGCCCCGAAAATGGTATCAGGCCTCGTAGTAAATACTTCAATTTGATCTAAATCCTTATGGTTTTTAATTACAAAACGCATGCTTCCGCCTTCGGAACGGCCAATCCAGTTGCGCTGAATTTCCTTGATGGATTCCGTCCAGTCGATGGTATTCAGCCCTTCGAGCAGGCGATCGGCATAAGCGGTAATGCGCAGCAGCCACTGTTTCATTTTCTTACGTTCCACAGGATGACCGCCACGGACGCTGTATCCTTCGCTTACTTCGTCGTTGGCAAGCACGGTTCCCAGCGCCGGACACCAGTTTACGGCAGTTTCGGCCAGGTAGGCAAGGCGGTAGTTCATCAGGATTTCCTGTTGCTGCTTTTCGCTCATCTGTTTCCAAACGTCGGCAGTAAAAGCAGGAGTTTCGTTGCAGGCGGCATTTATACCGGTATTTCCACCGATTGCAAACTGAGCAGTTAATTCATCTATCGCTTCCGCTTTGTTGGTTTTTTTGTTGAACCACGAGTTAAAAAGCTGAATGAAAGTCCATTGTGTCCATTTGTAATATGCAGGATCGCAGGTACGTACTTCGCGGTCCCAGTCGTAGGAAAAGCCAATTTTATCAAGCTGTTCGCGGTAGCGGGCCAGGTTTATTTCGGTGGTAACAGCAGGATGTGTGCCGGTTTGTATGGCGTATTGCTCAGCCGGCAGACCATATGCATCGTAACCCATTGGGTGAAGCACGTTAAAGCCTTTCAGCTTTTTGTAGCGCGAAAAAATATCGGAAGCAATGTAACCAAGCGGATGACCAACGTGCAAACCGGCTCCGGAAGGATAAGGAAACATATCGAGCACATAATATTTAGGTTTACCGGCAATTATATCAGTTTTATATACTTTATCCGCGGCCCATTTTTGCTGCCATTTTTTCTCTACTTCACCAAAATTATATTCCATTGTAA
>CAZOXJ010000136.1:0-11303 GCA_964583325.1 uncultured Lentimicrobiaceae bacterium | reverse complement strand
ATCCTCGATACGTGCAACACGCAAAACCTCCTGTTTTTTTTCAGGGCTGATCATAGGTTAAGATTGTTTAGGGTTCGTTGTTTGGTGTTCGGTGTTGGCAGAATCAATATTTATAGACTGATCAATACTATCAAGCCATTGTCTGATTTCCTTTTGTTCTTTTTCAAAGTCAATCATTTTTTGTTTAGCTTCTTTATATCGTTTTATTGCCATGATAACATCATCCCTGAGTATATCTAACGGTATCCCAAAATTGTAAAATTCTGCTGATGCTTCTAATTCAGCAATTTGGATAATACTTTTTGGAGGCTTCATAGATTAAATATTTTTAAAGGTTTATTAAAAGATACTTGCGCTGGTGAGTTGAAAAATATAACCGGGTTCCATCTGGCCGTCCCATTTATAGTTTCTGCGGAGTTTTTGTAGCTCAGCTTGTTTTTCGCGGCATTGGGTTGCATCGCAGTTTACGGCTTCGCTCCACTGTGGCATTTGCTTGCCGCAAAACATGCAGTAAGTTTTTGCAACCGGGGTAAGTACAGGTGCCGGCAGTTTTTTTGTGAATTTAATTTTACGTTGTGGCATGGCTAGAAGTTTAATAGGTGTATTCAATAATTTTTGGAGATCCGTTTTCGGCTAAAACATTTACTGAACGGTATTTTGGGTTTTGGATAATAAATGGATCGTTTCCATAAATTCCTACTTTATAGCAATTATTCCATTCTTCAACACTCATTACGATGCCTACATTTATTATCCGGTGCCCAGGAACCAATTCTTTTGGCATAACAAGAGCGACTTCAATTTTTTCGATGATCATAGTTAAGCTGCTATTAAATGATTAATAAAGTTTTCAAATTTTGCTTCGCAGTTCGATTTTGCGAAGTCGATAATGTCGTTTGCATCGCGGTGAAGCTCCGTTTCGATGTCGGTTTTTTTGCCGGGGATCAGTGCATAAATACGGTCTTTTAAAAAGTTGATATTCTGACAAATGGGTTTAAAATCCTTAGCGTTTAAGTCGGCAAGTTTCCCCCACAAAAAGGCTGCATCATCGGCGCGGTCGGTTATTGGAATAACCTTTTTCAAAAAGAGTTCAAGCCTTAGCAGGATGGCGTCGCGTGCCATCGAAAAAATATAATCAACAGCTTGTGCGATTTGGATATCGAACAGCTTTTCGCTGTATTCGCCTCTTCCGGCATTCCAGGTAAGTTCAAAATCGGTGATCCCGGTAACCTGGCAACTCTCAAATTTATCTACCCTGAAAATCATAGCGATTCTTTCTTTTCAGACTGCCACCGTTCGCGGGCTGCATCGCGATAGATGTTTTTGTTGCGTTCGTTGGCCTCGGTGAGCTTATCAAGCATGTAGGCGAAGCCGATCAAAATGATGATCCCTACTAAAAACATAATTGCAATTGTTGTGTACATGTTAAATTCGGTTTTTGTATTGTTCTAAAATATTTTGAGTTATCGAAATTTCATCTTTAAAATAGCTTCGTAGCTCGCTACCACGTGGAAGGCTTTTTAATTTCCATCTCAAATCCTTTTCCATCAATTTCAGCGCGTGAACGATGATCAGGTTACGTCGCATCATTCTTTTTGCGTAGCTGCTTTGTCCGGTTTTGTACCTTATTTTTTTCATTGTGATTAAAAAACCAAGCTGGAGATCACGCCCTGAAGCGTGATTCCAACACTGGTATTCGAAAGAACTGGAAGCTTTTACAGTCGTGCCGCGACGGATTTAGCTTCATACTATTTCGGGGTCTTTCCCTCCGGTCACAGGTTTTTTCCTGTCATCATTCTTTACCGCGCTTATCTGCTATGTGTAGGTGTTTACAAACCCCAGCCCGACAGATTTACCCCCACAAGGAGGAAGGGGAGCGTGGCCATCACTCACTAAGAAATCAGTGAGTTCTAATCGGACTGCTCATCCAACGTCACCCCGGTGGGCCTGATATTTTCGATAAGCTTAAAGCGCTCCGGACTCATGTGTACAACTACGTTGCCTTCAAAGTTCTGGATCATGCGCTCGTGCTCGCAAAGTATTTCAAGGATCATCTTTTCGGCATACACAACCGTTTCGTTTTGGTTGCGCTTTGCCTGTTTCAGCTTCTTTTGCTGAAAAGTTATGATGCTTTGTATTGTTATGGGCTTGATCATTTTAATTTGTATCTTTTATTATAGGGTAGAATATTGAAAATTTCACTAAAATTATAAAGCCCTTTTTTCTTAGGATAAATAGCATATCTTTTGCATGTTTGGTAAACAGCAGCAGTACAAATTCCAAGTTTTTCAGAAATTTCTTTTACAGTCATTAATAAATCAGGAACAACAACTGATTCAGGTTCAATGTCGGTAGGAATGTTTGTTGAATTAATGTATGACCTAATTAATTCGTTAGCTAATTCTGTTAATTCCTGCTGTGAAAATTGATACATAATTTCTTTCATAGTAAAAAAAATTTAATTATTACGCCTCGATTTTGAATAATTCAAGTTGAGCTGAGTTTTCACGGCCACGGCGGTAGGCTGCCTGGCGTTCTTCGAGTTCGAGGCGTTCGAGGTTTTGAAAATCTTCGAGCGCTGCAAGCTTCTCGCGAAGTGTTTCGATTTGTGTTTTGCGTTTTGCGCTGGCTTTAAGGCTTTCTTCCATCCGCTTAAAGCGCTCAAACAATAAATTTTCGATGGTTGAATAAACCCAAACTTCAAAATCGGCATTTAACCAGGCTGCAAATTTGAGCGCCAAAATTCGGTGCATCCAGGTCCCTGTTTTTTGCCTTCCAATCACTAAATCTTCACGCGATTTTAGATTTAAATACTCGGAATTCCGAGTATTTAAACAAGCGTCTATGAATCTGATTGTGCTCTCATTTTGCAAAAAATGGGTAACTTCTTTTCCGAAAATGTTTGCCATTTCGGTGGCATTAATCATTAGATTTTTGCCAGAATCAGGTTGGAAACTGATTTCGTTTTTGTCGTAAGTAAATTTTATGATTTCCATGATATTTTAAATTAAAAATGATTTTTCATGCAGATTGATGCTCCAAACTCGCAGGTGCCTGCCGAACGGCGCGGGCAAGGAACAAATTCGTAGTTTAACTTTGCGTTGGTAATATCAACCATGTCGTCGAGTTCGAGCCAGTTGCAGGAAATGAATTGCTTAAGGATTTGCTTTTTGTTGCCTGGGAAAAACCTCGAAAGCTGTAACAATGCTTTTTTGGCTTCATCAAATTTACTGATGTGCTCAAAAATACTCTCGATTTCTTCGGGAGTAAGGTTGTCGAATTCCTGAAAGTTTGAACCCTCAAACTTGAAATAGATGGCCGGCTTAAATGTGCCGGTATGGTCTTTATAAAATTCTACTTTCATGGTTAAGCAGATTTTGAGAAGTAAGCTTCTGATTTTTCCAACAGGTCTTCAAAGTTTTCGATATTCAGTTCGGAACTGAGTTTTTTGAGGACGTCGATCCTGGTTAGCATCAGGTGGTTTTTATTGAGCATCCGCTCAATTGTAGGAATGCTGCGTTCGAGCATCAGGGCAATTTCCAGCTTTAAGCGGGTGTTTGTCCTTATTTTTTTAATTATGTCCTGTTTTAACATGTTTGGAATATTATTTGTTAAATTCAAAAATGAGTATTAAATTTGATAAGGCAAAGGAAAGGAAAATTTCATAATAGAAATAATTATTTCTGTTAAAAAAATCAATTTATTTTGATTCTAAATATAATTATATGAATATCAATAAATTAAATGTTAAATTAATAGAAAAAAATATTACTAAAATTGAATTGGCAGCAAAAACAGGACTTACTACTCAAGCTATAAATGGAATGTTGAGAAGAAATGATTGTAGGGTATCTGATTTAGAAAAGATAAGCCAGGTATTGGGAGTTTCTCTGTTTTACTGGTGGGAAGGTGATGAAGGATGTTTAGTAAAAGAACCAGCAACTCCTTATGGCCCCAAAGCCGAAAATGAATTACTGAAGGCTCAGCTAAAGGATAAGGAAAAACTGATTGCAAGGCTGGAAAAGGAATTATCAAGATACGAAGACAAGACATAGCGAATGGGGATCCATTCAAGGAAGCTAAATACACAAATCACAGCGTGCCGCGACGGTAAGTGTTCTTACTCCCTCCCATCCCCACTTCGCTTTTTTTAGAGACAAAAGAAGAGACAAAACCATTCACAAAATGCCATAAAAGACAAAAAGCGACAAAGTTAAACAGGTTAAAAACAAGGAGTTAAATGTAATTTGTATGTTTCAAGTCCCGCCCCGGGTACTATTTAAAAGCTTGTAAATCAAGTAAATGAATAAAATAATGTTTGTCGCTTGCGACAAAAGCGACAAACATTTAAGTGCCGCGACGGGACCTTAAAAATTTTCCAGATGGACGATTTTAAGTTACCTCGAATTTTTGATGCCGATTCCGATTTAAGCCAGCGATGGTTTGTTTTTTACTACTACAAAAATCCTGACACCGGGAAATTTCAACGCTTCAGGGTTTTTATTTCTTCAAAGTACACTACAAAGACTTCCCGGTACACGCATGCAAATGAGATTAAAGCTGAGATAAAGCGAAAGCTGTTATCCGGTTTTAATCCTTTCTCATCACGCACAATTGGAGTTTCTCTACAAAAAGCCCTCGATTTTGCTGTCGATTACAAACTATCGGTAACCGGAAAGCGCACAGCATTTACCTACCGTTCGGTAGCCAAACTGTTTTTGGAATGGGCGGAAATAAAAGAAATTAACGATAAGCCAGTAAAGGACTGCTCCCGCAAACACGTTCAAAAATATCTCGACGATTGTCTGATCGTCGAGAAAGTATCAAACCGAACCCACAACAACCGGCTGCGATCGTTGAAAACGCTTTTTAATGTCCTGCTCGAACGGGAGTATGTTGATTTTAACCCGATTCTGGGGATAAAGCTGATTAAGGTAAACGAACCAGGCATTACAGCCTACACCCCGGAGGAACTGGCCACCATTACAGGCATTTTGCCGGCATACAACTACCAGTTGTATGTTATCTCACAATTGATTTTTTATTGCTTCCTGAGGCCAGCCGAATTGGTAAGATTGCAATTTAAAGATGTGATGTGGGAAAACCAAATGATCCTGGTACCTGGCAATAAAAGTAAAAACGGAAAAACCGAAACCATCGTAATCCCCGATCAGTTGTTTGAGAATTTGAAGGATTGGAATCGCGATTACCCGTCGGATTGGTATCTGTTTGGAAAAATGCTCAATCCTGGACCTGAAAAGATAAGTCCAAACCGGATAAGCGACTGGTGGCGACTTTTTAAAAAGAAGTACAATTTTACAAAAAACATTTACGACATGAAACATACCGGCAACGGTATGGCTTTCGATCAGGATCTTAACGCACGCGATATCCAGCTTCAGAACCGTCATTACTCGCTCGATCAAACACAGCAATATCTCAATAAATTCCGGCGCAAAGCATCCGATAAGTTTGTGAAGACCTTTAAGGGATACTAAGTAACGAAGTGCGCGTTGCCTGTGGCAATATGATAAAATCATCAAACAAAACCGTTTCCTCGTGATTGGTATCAGGTTTTGTAATCTGAACATCCCAGATGTAATCACCTACCGGTTTATTGGAATCAGTATTTCTAATATCAAATAAGATTACACCAAGCTCCGGATTAGGAATTTCGGTAAAGATTTTTTGAATGATGGCAGCAGTATCTGGTAAAGAAGTGCTTTTTTTAACGGTAATAATAGCCTTGTGACCTGTAAGGTCGTAAGGCACACCATTAAACTTTATTGGTATCGGGAAAATCCGGCTGTCGCCCTGGCGAATTCTGATTTTGTTGTTCATGCCATTTGTTGTATTTGAACACCTACACTTTCCAAAGTAGCTTTGTCAGTATCCGAAAGATAAAGCATGTAAACAAAAGCTCCTACTTCAACATCCTGTTTTGTGAAGTCATTTTCAAAAGCAAAGTCAATCAAAGCCTTATTGGAAAGCAATAATTTCTTAATCCCTTGATTGGATAAGAAAATTCTTACTGGATTATTTGAATCAATCCATTCTGCATTTGGGGCAGGAATATCACTTGCTTGTTGCGCTAATTGGATCTGCATTGATTTTAAAGCCTCCAAGGCCACCTGAGCCTTCTCCTGGGCTGTTGGTTCTGGAGTAACCGGATCATAATGTTGTGAAATGAAATTAACCCTTTCCACCATTAGCGGAAATTGATCAAGTCCACTAAGTTTATCAACGATTCCAGATAAATCAACTGGTTGATTACTTTCTGTTTGCTTGGAGAGCATCGTATCCAACTTCTGCTCAATCCTGTCTAATTTTGTTTGAATCGGTTCCATAATAATTATTTTAAATATCAATACCTACTATTAATCCATTTTTAATATGCATAGTATGCACATCACTATTGTCGTCAAGATATAAAAGTTGAGTAGTTATCCCTGCACTACCGTCAGAAGATTTGTATCCTGTTGCTTTAACATTTCCATTGACATCAAGTTTTTCTGAAGGGGCATTATCTCCAATACCAACATTTCCATCTGGGTCAACAAATATCTCATTCTTCAACTGATTATCAGCAATTATTCCCCATTTATCAGCTACATAATCATGCAAGACTACATATTCATATTGCTTTCTAAGAACATAAGTAGCAGTTCCATTTATTAAGTCGGCTGTTCCACCTGTATTTGCTGATACTGTAACTGTATTTGCTGAAGAATCAACTTTCATACAAATAATGTACCTACCTTGCCCATAAGAGGGAGGTAAACTTATTATCCTATTCCCTCCTGTAGCATCCATATAAACAGAAACATCTGTCAATACGGATGAGCTTTCTGCAGAAAGTACTGTATAGTTAGTACTTTTATTAACTGAACAAATATTTAGTCCTCTAAAAGTATTTGATGATGATAATGCTGTTGCCTTATCTGCAGTTATTGTTTCTGTTATTTCATCATCATAGTAAATTCTGGCATTTACTAATCCTATTCCAGTTCCAAAGGTCTTATTTCTATACTTATGAACAAATAGACTACCAATTATTCCTATTGAATTTGAACCTGTATTAAGGGTATTTGAAGAGAAATCACTCATAAACAATGTTCTCTGTATCCCGCAAGAAGTAAAAGCATTTCCACTACACACACCATAGAAAACTACATCTGAAATTTGGGAAGGAGTTACTGTTCCGAATGTATTAGGAGATGAGCCAAACATTCCAAAAGCAGTTACGTTTAACAAGCGAACATCTCCTGTAGAATTTTGAAAGTAACTATAAAAAGTACAAGCGCTAATTATCCCAGAATCAACAGAACAATTATTTCCGGACACAGTGCTGTAAAAAGAACAGGATGTCATATTTGCAAAAGTATTATTATTTGTAGCTCCATAAAAGTACGACTTCTGGCAATACCCATTCCAAGTATTTTGACCGGAAGCGCCAAGAGATACAAAATAATTACCTAAACAGCAAGGGGAACCTTCTGTTATTCCAGCTTTAAGGAAAGAAGAATTATTGCAATAAATAAAATTATTATTAGACGTATATCCAATGAAAATTGAATTTGCTAAATAAGTTACAGAATTTTTTGTAAATAAATAAGATTGAATCACATATTCTATACTACTTCCATTATTTAAAGTGAAATTAAATAGAGTTGATGATTTTAAACTATTAAATTTATTGTCACTAAATGTAGAATTTACTACAACATGTTCCATATAAAAAATACTGTTTCTTACTGCCTCTCCTGTAGATAAAAGCAAACATTTTTCAAGTACAATATTATTGTTTTTGAACGAAGTCTTTAATATAGTAGAGTCATTAACACTTATAGTACTTTCCATGAAATTATTACCTATTGTTCCAATAACCACGTTAGCTGTTTCCTGATTTTGCACAGCTTTAATAGTTAAATAAATAGGAGTTTCTATTGCATCGAATAAAGCGGTGTCAAACATTGGAAAATCATACCGAGAAGTAGTATCTGGAACAATAGCATACCCTGATTTCAAAGAAATACTTGAATCTGGCATCACGTATCCATCCGTACCAAGTTGCATAAAATAAGTATTATTCCATGCTGGAATATTTGCTACAGGATTCCCAGATAGCACACACAAGAAAAGATTGCCTGCATAACGATACACAGTTCCAGCGGTTGCGGTTGTAACCCCAACAGTAAAATCTGTCGCATTTATTTTATATCTGGCATGTAGTTTACTGCGATAGTCTGCTTCAATATAAGTAACAAGTCTTTCATTTTTTCTGGATACAATACGCCCATAAGGAAATAACTTTTCCGCAACCTGGAAGTTGCAAAGGCATTCTCCATTGTAGCGCAATGATTCAAAATCAATTAAAGAACCATAATACGAAATCAAATGAGTGTCTGGATCATAATCCCATAGAGAACCTTTGTTAGCAGGAGTAAAATTTTCAGATTCTCCAGCAACGTAATCATTAAAATTTATGGTAAAATCACCATAAGCCTCATTAAATAAAGCAACATTATCTCCCCTAAGCTCTGCCGTAGTTGATGATAATGGTACGAAATAAAGATTGGGATAATAATCAGACAGTTGAGAAAAAGCAGTAGCACAACCAGCTCCAACAAATCCATTATTAATACAATCTGAAAACGAAAGAGCTCCGTAATACGCGCCACCATTTATAAATGATACCACATCTCCATTAAGCTCCCAATCTATTCCATAATTAGTTGATTCAAGAGTCGCGGAGCCTCCATTATAATCATCAAGGGCAATATAAAATGTAAAACCATCCAAAATATCTGCTTGAATCTCTGCTAACGTATCAGCGGGAATAGAAAGAATTGCACTATTTGCATCTATTACTGTAAGTGCGGTTGTTGGTCTATAATTTACGCCTCCATCTATTTCAATGCCAAACTGACCACCATACTCATACCAATTATGAGTGGATTGGATAGCTGGAACTGTTTGTTTTATAGTTACTTTTTCATCAGGATACGTCTTGGATATCCCCTCGGGATGAATCTCATTTATGGAAGTTGCAAGAATATATATCTGCTCAACCGCACCAACCGTATATTCTACTGGATTTGTATTAGCTATCGGAGTTTCGTTTTGGTAATTAGTTATCAAATACCACTGTGAAGGCTTCAATCCTGAATTTGAAATTAAACCGAAAAACTCCGCAGAAGTTATTGGAACTGCTAATAACTCATAATCAGAAAGAGCGTCAACTGTTGCTTGCAATCGTTGATTAATTCTTGACAAATCCCCAATTAAAGCAACGGGGTCGCCATCTACTGTTATGCTGTTTTTAACATCTAAATTCTTGAACCAACCATTTTTAACTCTTTGTAAAGTATTTCCTATTTCACCAGAGGTAATTAAAAGATTCCCAGACATTGTAAGGTCTGTTACGCCGGTAATGTATCCTGACATTGTAAGTCTTGTAATCCCTGTAACCCTTCCATTTAATGGAATGACCACGCCTCCTAAAACAGAATCACCATAAAACCTTACATTTCCAACAGCATCAATTACATACCCTGATAGTTTTAACGGCCTGTCATATAATGTATTCAGACAAAACCTATCCCCTTCATCCTTTAAGGTAGGCATACCGGACCTTGGAAACCCGAACATATCAGAATTTGGCATTACAACCTCCTAAAAATAATTAATAACTTGAACCAATTGCTACGACCTGCAACCCTGCTGCGACTGTTGTTCCGATAGTTACATTAATCTTGTAACCTGCCGGCAACACAATAGGGAAGGATGTAGGGTCAACGGTGTCTGGTAACTCATTTGTTAATAATGCAGCAACGGCAGATACTGTTGTTGCAGCAATTGTTTTTTCGGCATAAAGGACGTTATTTGCTGGTACTGCATTATCGCCACCGTTGTTAATAAATAAACGCAATACCGTCGCCACATTCGTACCATTTGCTTTTGCTCTGATACGTTCAACCCTGCCTCCATCGGCGCCTGCTGTAAATATTGTTGAAACCACTCCGGTTCCATCCATCGCTGCATTAGCGGTCTTAATTTCGACAGGAGTAAATTCGATTTGTCCTGATTTGCTGTAAATTGGAATTGTGTTTGCTGACATGATTTATGTTTTTAAATGAAATATGAGAATTGTGAAAATTTTGAAATTTTATTTGTTGCAGCGCGAAGTTCTTCAGCACTGATTTCGTCAGTTGAGCCTTCAGCAAGTTTAGTGTCTGAATTTTGCGTATGACCTTCGGGAATTAATTCTCTGATTTGGTCAACACTTTTGGCCCCAATAAACGACATCGTCCACTGATTACCACCTAAACAGTTTAATAAAAAAAGGTAATCATTTGATTCTGATTGTTTGAAAACAACGGTAGCTAAATCAACTTCACCAAAATACTTAATCCCATCGGTTCCAAGCGGTGCGCATTGTATGCCTACACCGTCAACTACTTCCGAAAAATGAATCCACAATAATTTGGTTTCGTTTGTACCAGTTCCAAAATATTGAATTTTTTCATCGTTGGTAGATATTGTTAGTTTTACCTTGTTTGATTTTCCTGATAAATCAAGTGTTTCGTTAAATCTACCTGACAAAGTAACCTCTTCAAAATCGCCATCCAGGCCACCGCCGTTATCTCCAGGATCGCCCTTATCGCCTTTAATGGCAGCAACAACTTCGGCAGTTACCCGGGCAGGATCGTTTATTGTACCTTCTAGAGCACAATCTTGTACTTCGGTAGAGAAATCGCTCATTACAGTTGTTTTACCAGTAAAGTAAGATTGAATTTAACGCTTGCAATGTTGGTAGCTACAGCAGGTGTTTGTATTACTGCATATAAAGAGGTCGAACCCGGTGCACAAACAAATGCTTTGTTTGGCGCTGCCTGACCAACACAGCTATCACTACCCGTAGGACTTGCCGCTCCCATCGTAATATCGAATTTAGCAACGAGCTTGTCTTTATTGGCGTATAGGTTTGTAAAGGCGGCATTATCAACAATCTGAGTAATTGGCTCAGAAAACACATAAATCGTCATAACTTTTGCCGGGTAGTTAGTGTTTTCTTTAATTTCGAGGATAGCATCCGAAATAATACCAGAACCACCCGGAAATAAAACAGCATCGGAAAGCTTATTGGATGAACAACCTACATTTGCAGTTGTAACTACAGCCGTTCCGGTAATTGTTCCGGTTAAAGTAACAATTGACGGAGTTACAAAGTCTTCGCCTGCTGTTACTGCCGTAAAAATTAAACCAGCACCCGAACTTGTTAGCGTTATCCCTGCAGCAAG
>CAZOXJ010000135.1:9928-11343 GCA_964583325.1 uncultured Lentimicrobiaceae bacterium | reverse complement strand
GGTGAGAAGTGAGTATTGAGTGAAAAGCTGCAGCGAAGCGGAAGTGGCGCTCTGCGGTATGAAGAGTGAAGAATGATAAGCTAAGAGCTATAGCGAAGCGGAATTGGCACATTGCGTTCGAAATTGTAAAAAGAGAAGTTTTGCAGGAAGTTAAGTGGGCTTTAAAATCATAGCATTAATACCATATTATGAATTTGAAAAAGAGAACTTTAAACTTTTTCCTGATTGCTTTGGGTTTTGGATTTGGGGTGGTTCTTTTTCTTGTTTTCTGGCCGGCTACATACCATATTCCTCCGCAACAGGTAAGGGCAGGAACGGAATTCTGGGATTTGCCTTCTGGTTCAAGAATTGCATATACTTTTGTTCC
Organism: uncultured Lentimicrobiaceae bacterium; assembly: GCA_964583325.1. Lineage (GTDB taxonomy): Bacteria > Bacteroidota > Bacteroidia > Bacteroidales > UBA4417 > UBA4417. Next base: position 10,976 of record CAZOXJ010000135.1, on the reverse strand, counting down.
TGCGAAAGGAAATAAAAACCCTTACCCTATTATTTTTCTGCAAGGCGGGCCGGGAGGTCCGATCTACGAAAGGAATATTACACTTTTGTCGACTCTGGCTGATGATGGCTACGATGTATATTTATACGACCAGGTAGGGTGCGGTTTCTCCGAAAGGCTTGATAACATTAAGGAATATACAGTAGAAAGGCACAAAAAAGACCTGGAAGAAATCGTAAAAAACATAGGATCCAAAAAAGTCATTCTGATCGGTCAATCGTGGGGCGCTATTCTTGCAACAATATTTGTAGCTGAAAATCCCGAAAAAGTTGAAAAAATTATTTTTACCAGTCCGGGACCTGTATTACCGGTAAATCAGGAACTGGACAGCATCCGTCCACCCGATAGCCTTAAACTCAGAAAACCAGTTTTCACCAATCGGCAAGGGCGAGAAAAAGCATATTCCATCCGGGCAAAATTTGTTGAGTTCGTTGCTAAAAACATGGATTGGAAACTCGCGCCTGACAAAGAAATGGATGATTTTGCCTCGTACCTGAATTTTGAGATGGGAAAATCGACAGTTTGTGATACTTCAAACGCCGGCCGGATTGAAAATGGCGCCGGCTATTACTGCATGATAAAAACAGTGCAAAGTTTTTCCAAAGTCGCTGATCCGCGCAAAAAGTTAAGCCAAATCCATATTCCTGTTTTAATTCTGAAAGGGCAGTGCGATCATATTAAATGGGGTTTTACCTATGAATACACTTTGTTATTTCCTGACCACCAGCTTGTTATTGTGCCTGACGCAGGACATGGAATTACGGTTGAACAACCGGAAATATATTTAAAAACTATCAGGGAATTTCTGAAGAAATAATCCGGAAAGCTCATTTATTTTCATCCAGAATCCTGCTATCAGGATCTATCTGTCCACACTTTTTCTAATCAAATAATCCAGGCTCCATTTCCCTGAACCGATAAAAAAGAAGGCTGCAAAAACCAGCAGAAAAAGGAATGCATGCTCTGCTTCGCCGGCGATTTCGCCATTGTGCGCTCCGAAAACAGCAAC
>CAZOXJ010000135.1:0-9828 GCA_964583325.1 uncultured Lentimicrobiaceae bacterium | reverse complement strand
ATGCATGCTCTGCTTCGCCGGCGATTTCGCCATTGTGCGCTCCGAAAACAGCAACGGCCATGGTAATCAACAAAGGAATACTAACAAAACGTGTGAAAAATCCGAAGGCAAAAAACAAACCTCCGAAAAACTCAGCGCCCTTGGCGAGGTAAGCCATTAAAAGCGGTAAAGGCAATCCGAGATCATTGCCAAGGTATTTTGCCATACCTTCCATTTTGAGCGCATCGAACACTACATAACCGTGAATAAGAATTAAGATTCCGCTGATGATCCGTATGAATGCCAAAGCTTCAATGGCGATTGGACTGACTGATAAAAATTTCTTTAGCATCGGGTATATTTTGAATTCTAATAACAAAAAAATCAGGGTTTATGTTTGATCATTCCCCGCAATTGCGGCAGATTTCAATTTCCGACCGCTTCGAAAGCACCTTGTTTCTAAATGAGGAATAGATATGGTTTTCCCAAATCTCAGGCAAAGAAGTATCGAGCAGATTACCCGTTTGATGATCTGCATTTTTATCATAGCAGCAAGGCACAACTTTCCCATCCCAGGTTACAACCAGCGAACTCCAGATACGGTGACACCTGTTTTTAATTTTCCGGGCTAAACTCCACGAACCATCAGGCAATTGACGATAACGCGATTTCGATTTTAAAGTTGGTATGATGGTGCTTTGGGCATCAAAATTATATACCTGTGCGGTTTTAAATGAAAGTTTATCAACCCCTGCATGAGTTGCATAATTGCGCATCTCATTCATCTGATGTTCATTATGATTCATCACCAGAAACTGCAGTTCAATGAAAGGAGATTTCGACTTTAAAGCTTTTTTAGCGGCTACCAATCTTTTAACACCATCAGTAACAGTTTGAAGAGTGCCTTTAACACGGTATTTTTCATACGTTTCCTGATCGATGCCATCCATTGAGATGATGAGATGACTTAGTCTGCTTTGAATAATTTTAGCAACATTACTCTCATCCAGGTAATGACCATTGGTAGACGTTGCCACGAAAACGCCACGACTACGGGCAAGTTTTACCATATCAGGAAAGTGCGGGTTTAAGAAGGGTTCGCCCTGAAAATAGAGGGTGAGATAAATAAGATCCGGCGAAAGTTTATCTAAAATAGTTTTGTACACTTCCACATTTAATGACCCTTTTGTGCGGGTTAACGATTGCATGCCAGTAGGACATTCGGGGCAACGGAGGTTGCAGGAAGTTGTAGGCTCAATGGAAGCAGACCACGGCTTTCCGGTGATAATTACTTTTCGGAATATCCTGCTGAAAAGGAAACCAGCTTCCACTGATACCAGGTTTGTCGCCTTCCGGAAATTCAACGAATTAAGTAAAGCAGTATAGTAAGGCAATAGCTTCAGGATTTTCACAATCAGTCAATCTTGTTGGTAAGTTTCTGCACTAACCTGAATTGCTGCAGGAATTCGCGCGCAATAACCCTGAGAACTGTATAAACCGGAATCGCAAGCAGCATCCCGACAATTCCGGCCAGGCTGCCACCCATAATAATTACAAAAAATATCTCCAACGGATGTGCTTTTACACTATTCGAATAAATCATGGGTACAAGGAAATTATTATCGATAAAGTTAACCACGAGAAATACCCCGCTAAGTTTGGCCAGGACCGGAAGCAAAGCATCATAAGCTCCCGAGGCAAGTGTAGCAGTAATTCCTAAAGTTATTCCGAGTAAGGAGCCAATTACAGGGCCGATATATGGAATTATATTCATGATACCTCCAAAGAAACCAATCAGCAGCGCATTTTCAACACCAAATATCCAAAGTCCAAGAGCAATAAGTGACATTACACCTAATAATTCGAGCATCACACCAACAAAATACCTTACGAGCAGATTTTTTGAGTCTGTAATCACTTTGCGGGTAGCATGATGATGTTTTAAAGGAACAATGGCCAGAATGCTGTTCTCGAACAAATTGTCATCTTTCAGAAAGAAAAATGCAATAAATAAAACAGATACAAATCCAACTGCAATAGTTCCCGCAATATTAAAAAAACTGTTTATAGTACTGGTAACGCTACCAATATTAACCAGTGATTTCGCCTTAATGATAATAAATTCCTGAAAAGTCTGGTCAGCTGGAATAACGCCCAAACCATGCAAATTAGCATCCATCCAGTGCAAAGGATTCTGAAGGTTTGCAGCCAGCAGCTTAACATCAATCCTCGATATAGTTTCTGCCTGGTTTACAATCAGCGGAACAAAAATGGCAAGAAGACCGAGAAACACTAACACAATTATCAACAATGAAAATGCAGCACTCATTGCGTGGGGGATGCGTAACCTTTTGATATGCAGATTGTCGAAAAAACGAACCAGCGGATGACCTACAAACGAAATTACGGCTGCAATCAGTATCCAAACGATCATAAACGAAAACCGCCAGATCATAAAACCAGCAATAAAAAGCAGTAAAAAATAACCTACATATCTCAGGACCTGTTTCATAATTAGCAGTTTATGATATCACAAATTTATGAAAATTCAAGCAGGAATTAAACCTTCATTTTGTTTCAGCCGTGTAAAAAAAATAATCCGGACTCATTTAGTTCGCGCCCGGATTAATTTTAAAGAAAAAGCCCCTACGTCGCAAGGAGTTTATTAATCTACCCAATCGGCAATAAACAAATTGGTATCGCGTGTTCCGTGGTTATTTCGGTTCGATGAGAAAACAAGTTTTTTACCATCAGGCGAAAACATCGGGAAAGCGTTAAAATTACTCAGGTTGGTAATTTGTTCCAGACCGGTACCATCGAGATTGACCATAAATAGGTTAAAATCGTATCCCCGCGGCGAATTGTGATTGCTCGAAAAAATAATTTTCGAGCCCGAAGGATTAAAGAAGGGAGCCCAGTTGGCTTTGCCTAAATTCGTTATTTGTTTAAAATCGCTTCCATCTGCATTGCAAACACAGATTTCCATATTGGTAGGCATAACCAGCCCCTGGGCAAGCAAATCCTTGTATTCTTTTATGTCTTCAGGTGTTTTCGGACGCGAAGCACGGAAAACCAGCTTTTTACTGTCGGGCGAAAAGAAAGCACCTCCATCGTAACCCAGTTCATGCGTCACTTGTTTTACGTTACTTCCGTCAATATCACACACGTACAAATCGAGATCGCCGTTTCGGGTTGATGTAAAAACCATTTTCTTGCCATCGGGCGAAACGGTTGCTTCCGCATCATAACCTTCAAAATCAGTGAGTTGTTTCATAATATTTCCTTTCAGATCAGCAATAAAAATATCGAACTGCGGATATATTGCCCAAAGGTATTTGTGGTCGGCGCGGGGCTCAGGATTTGGCGGGCATTCCTTACCTCCCAGGTGGGTAGAAGCATACAGAATCTGCTTGTCGCCGGGCATAAAATAAGCGCATGTTGTACGCCCCAATCCAGTGCTGATAAGTGTCGGGCGATAAGTAGTATCCTTTGACGCTGATTTGATATTCAGGTTGAAAATCTGGTCGCATTGTAAATCCCATGCCGGGTTGTTTGACTGAAATGCAAGGTTCTTCCCGTCGAAGCTAAAGTATGCTTCGGCGTTATCGCCACCATAAGTAAGTTGTTGAATGTTTTTAAGGTGTTTTTCCTGTGCAAAAGCTGTAATAGCTATCAGCACAAGAACCAAAGAAATAATGTTTTTCATTTTAAGTAAATATGAGTTTTAAGATTTATGTTCAAATACTAAGGGATTTTAATGGAGAATGTTCATTCCTTAAGGAAATTTATCAGCACTATAAAATCCGGGAATTAAAACTGAAAATATATAAACGGCTGTATTTCTGATGATTTGATCTGGATAACTATGAACACAATTACCAGCAGATAGGCTACTTTAAAAATAAATGGCGATTTCACAACGAATTGCTGTGCAGTAAGTTCAATATCCGACGGAATAAAATGAAGGGTGTAGCCAATAATCATCAGCATAAAAATGTAAGGATATCCTTTTATAAAATCAGCAAAAATTTCGGGATGGAAAGAGGTAGTAATCTGTTTAAGCATCGAACTCACTACAGTCATATCATCCGCTCTGAAAAATATCCATGAAAAGCACACAAAATGGAAAGTTATTATAACTCCGAGTATGCGGGTAAGCTTATTTTTCGGAATGCTGACTACTGAATGCAGGAACTTTTCGAAAGCCAGTCCGACACCATGCAAAGCGCCCCATATCACAAACCGGAGTGCAGCGCCATGCCACAATCCACCGAGCAACATAGTGATCATCAGGTTGATATACGTACGAACCTTGCCTTTGCGATTACCGCCTAGCGAAAAATAAAGGTAATCGCGCAGCCAGCTGGAAAGCGAAATATGCCAGCGCCGCCAGAACTCGGTTATACTTGCCGACTGGTAAGGCGAATCGAAGTTTACAGGCAGTTTGTACCCAAGCAGTAAGGCAATTCCTATCGCCATATCGGTATAACCCGAAAAATCGCAGTAAATCTGCAGTGCATATCCATACACTCCGAGCAGGTTTTCGAGTCCGGTATAAAGGCCCGGATTATCAAAAATACGATCGACAAAATTTATGCTGATATAATCGGAAATCACTGCTTTTTTAAACAGCCCTGTACAGATCAGAAAGATAGCCTTGCCAAAATCGGCTTTGCTTACATGAGGCACAGTGCGCACCTGAGGTAAAAATACGGATGCCCTCACAATTGGTCCGGCAACCATTTGAGGGAAGAAAGTAACAAAAAAGGCAAATTCGGAAATATTCCTGACCGGCTCAATATTGCGGCGATAGATATCGATGGTATAACTCAGGCTTTGGAAAGTAAAAAAGGATATCCCGACCGGCAGGAAAATAGTTAGCGGATCGAAAGGTTTGTTAATCACATCATGCACAATGCTGAGGAAAAAGTTGGTGTATTTAAAATAGATCAGCATGCCGATATTCACAAAAAGGCTTATAACGAGGAACAGCGTTCGTTTCCGGTTATTTTCGGTGCGGGCAATTTGCCTTGCCAGGTTATAATCCACTACTGCCGTGATGAGCAAAAGGATAAAATACAGTCCGCTCGATTTGTAATAGAAAAAAATGGAAAACAGTGTCAGATATATATTTTTAAGCGTATTGTGCTTATAAACAATACTATACACAGCAATAAACCCAAGGAACAGGAACAAAAAGAAACCGCTGCTGAAAATCATCGGCTCTTTTGGATTGTACACAAATTCCTGTAGAAGTTTGTTTATATCAATCTGCTGCATATTTCAGATAGCTGTCAATTAATGCGTTATACAGAAGTAAGCCCTGTAAAGTGTAACCTTGTTTATTAAAATGTACTCCGTCGCGTTGCAACATACCTGCTTTACGCCATTCCACACACGAACCGTAACCGCCGGCAATAGAATACAAATCCCAGCAGGCAATATTTTCAATTTCAGCACTTTTCACCAAAGCACGCTGAACGGTTTCGAGGTATTGATTTTTATACTTTTTCTTATAATAATCATCAGCAGGAGTCGTGATCAGGATTCCGGCTTCAGGATTGACCGATTTAAGATTTTTCACCATGGCGACTACCGAAGCAAGCATTTCGTCCTCCGTAATTTTTGCATTTGCCCCTTCGTTGGTGCCCAACGAAATAATGATGAGATCGGGGTTTAAAACACGCATCTGTTTATAAAACAAGGGCGAATTGTTGTAATCGCTGAAATGAGCTCCGTTAATCCCGATGCTGTGATACAGAATTCCTGGTTTTTCATTCTGCAGAATCACGCCGTTGATGGTAGCCGATTGCTGATTACCCTCGGTAGGAACGGAATAAACGCGCACAAAATTGGTAGGCTGCAGAAAAGGAACCTCTGTTTGAAAATCACCGTCTTCCGCAGGCAGCGCCGACATGAGGTAACCAAATTTGGCAGGTGAATCGGATATCCGGCAATCGAATTGCAGCGAATCTTTTGCGTGCAGCAACGTAACCTGGCTGAATGAATAATTGAGGTCGTCGTGATCAAATGTCGTGATATCGAAATATCCTCCATCCTCTTGTGTAAGCATCGATATGCCTGAAATTCCGGGTTCGGGAGTTCGTGCCTGTGTGTTAATTTTAGCAACCGACCAGCCGATGTTTGATGATGAACGGTAATCGGCAGGTTCGTTGGTACCGGCAACCCTGAGCGGGAACACCAATCCGCGCCCGGAATTACCAAAACGGAGCTGAAAGTTTTTACGCACTTCACGGGTCAGGAAGTCCGCCTGTATATGCGAATCGCCAATATGGACAATATTAACCTGGCATGAATCGCCATTTTCGAGTTTCAGCAGTTTGTTAAAAAAGGGGGCTAAACCCGATGCTGTGATTAATGTATCCGCTTCGTAGTTAATAAAAGGAAATTCGCCGGCGACGACACTATCATTTATTTCCAGCGAGTCGGCAATTATAACTTGAGCTTTACTTTGCAAAGCAAACAGCAAAATGATGAATATAAGTACTTTATTTAGTTTTAGTGGCAAGGCTGTTCCTCCTTTTTTCGTATAATTCAACTTCGTGGATGAAACTCCTGGCCAGCGATAAACCGACTTTGCGGCCACCGGCAAAATTAAGGTGAGTATAATCCTTATTGGCAAGTGCCGGTTTTGAATTGGCAAACTCAGCCATTGAATTTTCGCCACCCATGGCTTCAAAAAGATTCCAGAAAAGCAGGTTATTATCAAAAGCTATTTTTTCCTGCGCCTGAATCAGCAACGGGATTGTTGCCATCGTAATAAATTGCCCCTGTTTGCGCTGACTGCGGTCCGAAACCGATAAAAGCAAAATAGGCGTTCCGGGGAAAGCAGTTTTCAACTTATTCACAAGCTTGGCCATTCCTTTTACATACGATGTAAAATCTTTGGTTTGCGAGTTCGAAACATTTAATCCGAATTGCAAAACAATAAGGTCGTAGTTCAGCAGACTGTCGAAAGCGGCCAGGTTTCTGACAGGAATTCCCTGCAGTCCCAATCCCGAGTTGCCTTTAATGGCAAAATTATCAATGTAAATTCCAGTTTCATCTTCAAGCGAAGCACCGTAACAGTTTATTCCATACTGATCGAGGCTTGCTTTTACCTGGCGGATGGAATCAGCCTTAACGGTAATCATGGCAGGCGATTCCGAAGCAGGCATTTCGAGTATGCGGCTATCGCGACGGTTTAAAACAATCCGTGCTTTATGTCCGGAAGATGACGAATAAAACAATCGGAATGTACTGAATGTAGAAGTATGCCTGAAATGGTCGCTTCCTTTATAAAAAACATAATTCCCCGAATCAGACGAATAGCTGAATCCGCTGATTCCCAGATTTTTCGAACCCGGATTTGTTAGTATTGAAGTGGTATTCCATCCCGCGAAGGAGTGAATTACCGATCGGCGGAAACCGGCAATTTCGGAAGTTATAGGCACAAAACCTACGCCGTTGCCACCATACAAACTTTGAAGTGTATCGCGCAGATCGCTGACCAGGATATCGCCTTCGGAAAACGAATCGCCATACCAGGCAATGCGAACCTTAGCTTTTTTTGATTTGGCCAGTAAAATTTGGCCAAGCAGATTATCGAGCGGGAATTCTTCTTTTGTAAAATTGCGGAAACAAACAACATCGGCCGGACATTGGTTGGATTTATCTACAAGCGTATCCTTAAACAGCTGCTGTTTGATTTGTGAACTGTCAACCAGGATATCGGAAAAAATATTCACTGGTTTCAGGGTATAGCCCAGAATCGTTTTTTCTGTATTTAAAAATGACAAAATACCCAGTATGCCTGTTACAGCCAAAGCGAAGTAAAAAGCATAAGGGATGTAGTTCTTGTTCATTAATATTTTCAGGTGAAGGCAGATATTTCTATACGCAGGATTTCATTTTCAAAAGAAACCGCTTAAAAATAAGTGTGCAAAAGTATGAACTTTCAGCTTATGATTCGAATTGAGTTAAACACTGAAATTCAACTGATTTTCATTTAAACATAACTTATGAAGGCAGTCGGGAACTCAAATAATTATTCATTTACAAGATTTTTTTTTGCACAGGATCGGAGGGCACAAAGTTCGTGGAGAGTTTCTTTTAAAGGTAAAAAAACGCGGTGTAAGGTTATCTTTGCAGTTTTACCGAAGAAAAAATCCCGTCCTGATTTCCACAATTCTTACTTTTACAAAAAAACTGTTCCTATGGATAATGCCGAATTCAGGAAATGGGCACATAAGCTTGCCGATACCATGGCCGATTATTACGAAAATATTGAAACCTACCCTGTAAAATCGAAAGTAAAACCCGGCGAAATCAGTGCGCAGCTTCCTTCGTCACCACCTTCCTCAGGCGAAGATATGTCGCAGATAATGAGCGATTTCAACAGCATTATCATGCCGGGGATCACTCACTGGCAAAGTCCGGATTTCTTCGCGTATTTTCCTGCAAATGGCAGTTATCCAAGTATCCTGGCCGAGATGTTAACCGCCGCGCTGGGTGCTCAGTGCATGGTTTGGGACACCTCACCTGCTGCTGCCGAACTGGAAGAAATGATGATGAACTGGCTCAAATCAATGACCGGTTTGCCTGCTGAATGGCATGGCGTTATACAGGATACGGCCTCCACCTCCACGCTGGCAGCTTTGCTGAGTGCCCGCGAAAGAATAACTGCTTATGAAATAAATGAAAGCGGTTTTTCGGGCAATGAAAAACTACGCGTGTATTGCTCAACCGAAACGCATTCATCAGTCGAAAAAGCGGTAAAAATTGCCGGTATCGGTCGTAAAAACCTGGTTAAAATTGCTACCGATGAGCAATTCCGGATGGATGCCGGATTGCTGCGACAGGCGATAAACAAGGATTTAGAATCAGGGTATAAACCGCTTTGCGTTGTCGCAACACTGGGAACAACAGGCTGCACGGCAATTGATCCGCTGAATGAAATTGCGGCTGTATGTGCCAAAACCGGAACCTGGCTTCATGTGGATGCCGCTTATGGCGGATCGGCTTTGTTGCTGCCCGAATACCGAAATATGATCGAAGGTATTGAGAATGCCGACAGTTTTGTTTTTAATCCTCACAAATGGATGTTCACCAATTTCGATTGTTCGGCTTATTTTGTAAAAGACAAGGAAGCGCTGCTGCGAACTTTCGAAATATTGCCCGAATACCTGAAAACCGCCAGCCGCGGACTTGTAAACGATTACCGCGACTGGGGAATTCCGCTGGGCCGTCGTTTCAGGGCGTTAAAACTTTGGTTTGTAATCCGCTCATTCGGAGTGGCAAAGCTCCGGGAAATGATCAGCGAACATATCCGCATTGCCCGATGGCTCGAACAGCAACTTATCGCAGAACCCGATTTCGAAATTCTGGCACCGGTAACCATGAGTGTAGTGTGTTTCCGTTACACGCCAAATGGCATTTCGGGGACCGAAAACCTGAATAAACTGAATGAAGAAATAGTACACCGGCTAAATGCCAGCGGAAAAATATTCCTTACCCACACCAAACTCAAGGGGCAATATACGCTGCGTATGTCCATCGCGGGAACGCTCACCACTCAATACCATGTTGAAAAAGCATGGAATCTTATAAAGGAAACCGCCATCGCCAGCAATGGTTGTTAAATTTCGCTGTTTCAAAAATCAATTTGAATGAATCCGAAAAACATGATTAATAAATTCTCCAGCGGCCCAACAGTAAATTATTTTCTGCTACTTCTGATCACTCTGCTGGCAAGCAGCAGTTTGACCGCTCAAAACCCCAAAGTTGCGCAAAATCCGCCCATGGGATGGAACAGCTACAACTCCTTTGGCGCAAGCGTGAAAGAAAGCG
>CAZOXJ010000134.1:9654-11389 GCA_964583325.1 uncultured Lentimicrobiaceae bacterium | reverse complement strand
TCAGGAACTACTTCACAATTACAGTACATTTTAGTTTTATATCGTTGGAGGACGATCCGATTAAAATTTCATAGCTTCCTTCCGAAACAGCATAATCACTGATTTCAGGATCATAGTGCCGGAGACGCGAAACAGGTATCGAAAATGGAATATCCTTACTTTCACCTTTCCGTAAATTAATCCTTTCGAAAGCAATTAATGATTGGATTGGATTATTCTTTTTATCACCCGGCTGCTTTAAATAAACCTGTATTACTTCGTCACCATCATATTTACCGGTGTTACTTAAAGTAACTGTAAGACTTATCGAATCATTTTTTGAAAGCACTGGATTTTGAACCATAGCTTTTTGGTAATCAAAAGTGCTATAACTAAGTCCATAACCAAAAGCATAAAGCGGAGTTCCAGTAAAATATTTGTATGTCCGGCCTTTCATTGAATAGTCCTCGAATGCAGGTAAGTCGTCAACTGATTTGTAGAAAGTTACAGGAAGTCGGCCTGCAGGGTTATAATCGCCGAACAAAACATCGGCAACCGCATTTCCACCTTCCTGGCCCGGATACCAGGCTTCGAGAATTGCCGGTAGATTTTCATCAGCCCAGTTAACGGCCAATGCACTTCCGTTTGTTAGTATAAGGACGATAGGTTTGCCGGAAGCTTTCAGTTTTATCAGTAAATCAACCTGATTCTGAGGAAGATTCAACGAAGTTCTGTCACCTCCCATGAATCCGGGAACATCCAGGTTTAGTTCTTCTCCTTCCAGATCAGGAGAAATTCCTCCTGCAAAAATGATTATCTCGGCAGATTTAGCAATTGAAAGTGCCTCCTGTTCAAGTTTTGCTGCATTACCCGGATTTTTGCCCTGAGCCTGAACTTCAGGCTTTTCAACTCCTAAACTAAAAAAAACTTTTATGCCTTTTCCTGCTCTATTCTGTATCCCTTTTAAAATCGTTACAGGGTTCGACGGAATGCCGTTATAATTTCCCAATAAAATGGTAGTATCGTTTGCATAAGGGCCTATGACTGCTATTTTCTTTATTTTTTTCGAAATGGGCAAAGTACTATTTTCATTTTTCAGAAGTACAATACTTTGTTGTGCCACTTCCTTCGCAAGCCTGCTATGAGCATCGGTGTTGTAAGCCGTTACAGGAATTGAAGCATATTTTACCTTCGCCGGCGGATCGAACATCCCCAGTTTGAAACGTGCAGTAAACAAACGTTTTAAGGCAACATTCAGATCATTTTCGCTGATGTAACCGCGCTTAAGGGCATCAACAAGATGGACATATTCATTTCCACAGGTTAAGTCGCAACCAGCTTTCAGAGTTAAAGAAACCGCCTTGGTAGCCTCAGGTACAAATTTGTGAAAACTATAAATATCAGAAATAGCCCAGCAATCGGAAACCACATAACCGTTAAACCCCCATTTACCGCGCAAAATATCAACCAGTGTCCGTGTGTTGCAGGAGGTGGGAGTTCCGAATAAGCGGTTATATGAACTCATAACCGAATATACTTTTGCTTCGGTAACCAGCGCTTCGAAAGCGGGGAGATATGTTTCGTGAAAGTCGGTTTCGCTAACCCATGCATCGAATCGGTGCCTCTGCGATTCAGGTCCGCTGTGAACAGCAAAATGCTTCGCAGTAGCAACTACTTTCAGATAATCAGGATCATCGCCCTGCAAGCCTTTTACAAAAGCTACACCAATCCGGCTTGTCAGAAAAGGATCTTCACC
>CAZOXJ010000134.1:3076-9554 GCA_964583325.1 uncultured Lentimicrobiaceae bacterium | reverse complement strand
CACTCGTTCCACCAATTGTATTGAGGAATGCCAAGTCTTTCAATAGCAGGTGCTGTGTGCTGGAGCTGCAATACTTTTTCGTCAATTGTCATTCTCGAAACCAGGTCATCGACACGGACCTGCAAGGGAAGATTTTCATTTAAAAACAGTAAGTCAGGCTTGCTTATATTTGTCTGACCCTGAACAAAGACCACTGAAAAGCAACACACAAAAGCAGTGATCATAATTTTCCGGAAAGTTGAATGTGTTATCATACTATGTTTGCTATTTTTTTTACAAAGATGCCATAACTATTTAAATATTTTGCATAAAACTTAAAAAAGAATATACAAATTTAATATATTTGCTGATTGGAAAAAGATAATTACATTTACAACCGGACTTCGATCATTAGAATATAATTAACTAACAACAAGCTGTTTAAACCTGATTTCATGAATGTAACAACTGACCATTTTGGTTATTTGCCGGATCAAAGGGAAGCTTTATTATTTACACTTTCGAATGACAAGGAAGTGGTTATAAAAATCACCAATTATGGTGGAACCATTATTTCGCTCCAGGTTCCGGATAAAAATGGCGAATCCGCTGATGTTGTGCTTGGCATGCATGAATGGGAAGGATGGATTGAAAACCCGGCTTATTTTAATTGTTTAATAGGTCGTACCTGCAATCGCATTGGCGGAGCAAAATTCAGTATTGATGGTGTTGAATACCAGGTTTCAGCCAATCAGGGCGAATTTCAGCTTCATGGCGGCTACAAAGGTTTTCATCTAAAATTATGGAATGCATCAACTTTTACTGAAAATGACAAGGTTGGGCTTACGCTTGAATATTTCAGCATAGATGGAGAAGAGGGTTTTCCCGGAAATTTAAAAGTAAAAGCTGTTTATGCTTTAGACAATCAAAACAAAATCAGCCTTAAACTATTTGCTGAAACAGATAAGCCTACGCCTGTTAATCTTACAAACCATGCATATTTCAACCTTAAAGGCGAGGGTTCAGGAAATATTTTAGAACATCAACTTCAGCTACAAGCTGATGAATATACAGTTACCGATAGCAACAGCATTCCCACCGGAGAAATTGCAACTGTTTCCGGAACTCCTTTCGATTTTACTCTGCCGCACACTATTGGTGAGCGAATAGCCCAGCTATACAAAGGATACGATAACAATTTTGTACTTCGCAACCAATCAGGCGAACTTGCCCTTGCAGCAAAAGTACTGGAACCGGAATCGGGTCGCATTCTCGAAGTTTTTACAACTGAGCCCGGCGTTCAGCTTTATACATCGAACTGGTTCGACGGGTCTATGCCTGGAAAATGTGGTAAACCACATCACAACCACACCGCATTTTGCCTCGAAACGCAGCATTATCCTGACTCAATGAATCATCCTGAATTTCCGGATGTGATACTCAGGCCTGGCAAACAATACAAGTCCGAAACGATCTGGAAATTTTCTATTGCCGAATAAATCCCTAACCATTTAACTCCTACCAGATGAAAACTCTCAGTATCACAATATTCCTTTCGATGCTGTTTTCCATATTTAGCTGGTTAGATGGTATTTCTCAAATTGTTGCTTTAAATGATATTCGAAAGGACATCTGGTATACAGCAATACCTGATTCAAAAGAAATTAATTCTTTACTATCCTTAAACGGAACATGGCAATTCGAACCGGATGCGGGGATTGCGATGGATAAACTAAAACCGGTGGATGGTTCGCGATGGGCTAAAATAACAGTTCCGGGTGATTGGACAAACCAGGGATTTAAAGTTAAAGCAGGTGAACCGGCGCAATATTTCAGGACTTTCGAAATTCCTTCGGACTGGAAAGGTAAAAGGATCAAACTTCGGGCGGATGGCATACAAAGCTGGTGCAAAATATGGGTCAATAATAATTATGCCGGTTCCCATCTGGGTGGATTTACAGCTTTTGAAATTGATATTACATATTTTTTAAAAACCGGCAAAAACAAAATTTTTATTGCCGTCCAAAATGAATCAATCGCTGATTCGCTGGCAAGCACAACGCAGTATGCCGCTTTTCAGATTGGAGGAATTTTCAGAAAAATTTACCTTATTGCTGTCCCCGAAATTAACATCTCGGATGTACGTGTTGAAGCCGGGTTAACGGATAATAATACAAATGGTTCATTAAGAACCTACTACACTATTCGTAACCATAGCAATTCAAAAGTTGAAAACATTGAAGTTAAATTCATTTTAAAGGATAAAAACGGAAAAATTCACGAGCACGGGATAGATGCAAATTCCATCACAGCCATCAATCCAAATGAAAAATCAAGTGTAGCTGCCGAAAGTGAAATACATGGTATCGAAGCCTGGGATTGTGAACACCCAAACCTTTATACTTTAACGCTTCAACTATTCAATAATGGTCAACTGATTGAAACAGTTTCGCAAAAAATCGGATTCAGATCCATTGAAGTAATAGGAAACCAGGTATTTGTTAATGGGATGCCGATCAAATTACGCGGTTCGAACAGGCATGAAACCCACCCGCTAACAGGCAGGTCTGTTACACCCGAACTATGCATTCAGGATGTAATTTTATTCAGAAATGCCAACAACAATTATATTCGTACATCGCATTACCCTCCTAGTGAAGAGTTTCTGAATGCCTGCGATTCATTAGGAATGTTTGTTGAAGTGGAATCGCCTTTCTGTTGGGTAGGCCATAGCGCCAATTCAAAATGGGACCTTGAAAATCCTGAAAGCCTGAGTTTTGAGGATTATATTATGCAAGCTACTGCTGAAAATATTAAATTCAATTTCAATCATCCTTCCATTCTGATATGGAGCCTGGCAAACGAATCAAGGTGGAGTGAAATATGGCATGAAGCGCACAAACTAGCCAATAAAATTGATGGTACACGGCCTAAAACTTTCCACGATCAGGCAAATGGAGGATATAATAATTTCGGCAGCACCGAAATGCCAATTGCCAATTACCATTATCCCGGTGATGAAGATCCGCTGGTAAACCGCGAATACCTAAGGCCACTCCTTTATGGAGAATATTGTCATATAAATACCTATAACCGCCGCGAAATTCTTACAGATCCCGGTGTACGGGATAACTGGGGACAAGGTTTTAGCCGGATGTGGGAAAATTGCTATTCGTCAAAAAGTATTTTAGGTGCAGCTATATGGGCCGGAATTGATGACATTTTTTATCTTCCTGATTCTACGGCAGTGGGCTATGGCGAATGGGGAATAATAGATGGTTGGCGCCGGCCTAAACCAGAATATTTTCATGTAAAAAAGACATATTCACCGGTAAAAATTTATAATACAATTCTTGATTATCCTGATGCAGAAGGAAATATAAAAGTTAACGTCGAAAATCGTCATGATTTCAGCAATTTTAATGAATTGAAATTTACATGGAAAGCAGGATCAAAAAGCGGAGAAATCAAACCACAACTTGCTCCACGTGCAGAAGGATTCATGACTATCGAAACCGGAAAGCTATCGGGCAACGAACCGTGGCTTGATATATATATCAACAGCCCGAGAGGATTTGAAATTGATCATTATAAAATCCCTTTCAAAAAAGCTGTTACTGAAGCCAGATTTATTTCGGATAAGCCTGATTTTAAAATGAGTAAAGCTGATAATGGAATTCAAACCATTATAAAAGGAAATGCTTTCACGTATATTTTCGATAACAAATCAGGGCAATTAATATCCGCTATTTCCGGCGATAAAGTTATTCTTACTGATCCACCTGCATTAATGTTATTAGCCCAGGCCACCGAAGAGTGCAAGCCGCAGCATAACCTGTTTATAAAGCCGTTGAATGATGTATTAACGGGATGGAAATGCAGCCGGTTTGAATGCAAATTGCGAAACGACACCGTTGTATCCGAAACAGAAGGAACTTTCAATGAATCGGAAGGGAGAATAACAATTAAAATTACAGCAGACGGAAATATTGAGTTTGCGTATGAATTCAAAGTGCATAAGGGAATGAATCCACGTCAGTATGGGATGGTTTTTTACCTTCCCGAAGATGCCAATGTCCTGAATTGGGTAAGAAAAGGAATATGGACGGGCTATCCTGAAGATCACATCGGCCGAGAAACCGGAACCGCCTCCCTAAACAATAATAACATTAAACAAAGCCTTTGGGAACAACCTGCAGGTAGCTGGAAAGATGATTCCAGACCTTTGGGAAACAATGATTTTTGCTCCACAAAATCGAATATTACTGAAGCTTCAATCAGATCAGGGGATGGAACCGGGTTATATATCCGATCGGATGGAAAACACAGTGTAAGGGCATTTCATGAAAATGGCAAAATTGGTTTCCTGGTTGCAGATTTTAATACCGGAGGTGGAGATTTATTTTTTGCCGGGCATCATAAAGCGGAAGACCGACCTTTAAAAGCAGACGACCCGATTAAAGGAAATTTTATAATCAGCCTTAAATGAAATCCATCATAAAATAACTTAAGCAAAAAGCATTTTATAACTTTGTAGTAACTAATAAATACAGAAATATGAATTTAACGTGGTTCGACTGGAGCATTATCCTTGTTCTGTTTATTGTAATGCTTGGAATGGTATTCCTGAGCAAAAACCTGATGCGAAGTGTGAGTGATTTCCTGGCAACCGGTCGAACCGGCGGGCGCTATATCATCTCCATGTTTCATGGTACAGCGGCACTTGGAGCTATTACAGTTGTAGGTGCTTTGGAGCAGAATTTCAATGCCGGATTCAATTCGCGCTGGTGGGAAATGCCAACGGCAGTAATACTTGTTACCATTAGTGTTACAGGCTGGGTTGTGTACCGCTTCAGGCAAACGCGGGCGCTTACCATGGCACAGTTCTTCGAAATGCGTTACAGCAGAACGTTCAGAATTTTTGCCGGTATGCTTGCATTCCTTTCCGGGATAGTAAACATGATCATTTTCCCGGCTGTTAGTGCTAAATTCTTTATTTATTTCTGCGGTATTCCGGAAATCGGTTTCCTCGGACCATACTCTGGCACTTACATCCTTACAGCAGCCGTTATGGTGCTGGTACCTTTGTACTTTATTTTTACCGGCGGGCATATTGCTGTAATGTTTACTGATTTCATCCAGGGCGTTTTTGTAAACATTGTTTTTGTTGTAATCGTGATACTTCTTCTTATCCAGGTCGGCTGGTCTGATATTGGTGAAGCCGTAAAAGCAGCACCTGCAGGTCAATCACTCATTAATCCTTTCGATGCCGGCGAAGTGCAGGATTTCAATCCCTGGTTCTTTTTTATAGGCATGTTCGGACTGATTTACACCAAACTTTCGTGGCAGGGAAATTCCTCATTTAATATAGCTGCAAAAAGTGCCCACGAAGCCAAAATGGCTGATGTGCTCACCAACTGGCGCCTGGTTCCGCAATGGGGACTATTCCTTATGATCGTTCCGATAATCGCCTACACCATTTTCCACCACGACAATTATAAAGTGATAGCCGATAACATAAACACCATGCTTGCCGGCTTTGCACCTGCTGATCAAAGTCAGTTGCGCGTTCCAATGGTTTTAAATTACCTGCTTCCAGTCGGACTGAAAGGTGCTTTCGCGGCCATCATGCTTGCAGCAGCAATCACTTGTCATAATACGTACATGCACTCCTGGGGTAGTATTTTGATTCAGGATGTAGTAATGCCAATCCGTAAAAAACCATTTGAACCTAAAGAACATCTTAAATACCTTAAGCTTTCGATACTTGGTGTTGGTATAACAATTTTCATACTCAGCATCGTGTTTCAGCAAACGGAAAAAGTTTTCCTGTTCCTGAATATATCGGGAGCTATATTCGTTGGAGGATCCGGTGCTGTTATTATCGGGGGATTGTATTGGCGTAAAGGAACTACACCTGCAGCCTGGGCAGCAATGATTACAGGAGCTTTGACTGCCGGGTTAAATATTTTATTTAAACAATACATCCCTGGCTATCCGATTAACGGACAGTGGGGCTGGTTTATGGCAATGGTTTTAGCGTCGGTAGTATATTTCCTTGTTTCGTTATTAACACCACGAAAAGCTTTTAATCTTGACAAACTATTGCATCGGGGTGAGTATGCAGTTAAAGATGATTCCATTGCAGGAAGCAACGAAGTAGTAAAAGGATGGAAAGTATTGGCTCCTACCAAAGAGTTTACACGCGGTGATAAAGCAATTTATTGGGCTACAACAGGCTGGACAGCTGCCTGGGTTGTTGTATTCGTAATCGGAACATTATTTTACTTTTTTGTCAGGCCTTTTACCAATGACCAATGGATGTCGTTCTGGCAAGTTTACACCTATCTTTTCCTGGGTGCATCAATAATTGTAACAGTGTGGTTCACAATCGGTGGTTTTAAAAATCTTTTCGAAATGATCCATGCCCTGAAACACAATATCAGGGATCACAAGGATGATGGATTTGTACAGAAGGAAAAATAGTGTTGCTTCGCTT
>CAZOXJ010000134.1:0-2976 GCA_964583325.1 uncultured Lentimicrobiaceae bacterium | reverse complement strand
TTTGTGCCCCAGGATGATGACCAGGAAATATGGAAAACCATTTTAACCAATACAAGTGGTAAAAGCAGGAAATTATCGGTGTATGGTTATGTAGAACTGGCTTTGGGTCATGCCCTTGTTGACCTGATAAACCAATGCGACGACCAGCATTTTAACCGTGCACATTTTGAAGAAAGCCATAATGCATTGTTTTCGACCAAAACATATTGGGTAACCCAAACCAAAGGCACACAGCAGCAGGAAAACAAGGAATGGGATCAATGGACATTTTTTACTGTTAACAAACCTGTAAAAGCATTTGAAACAGTACGTGAGAGGTTCCTGGGATTGTATCGCAACGAGAATAATCCCGAAAGCATTGAAAAAGAAACACTTTCGTGCCAGGAAACTGATTTTGGAAACGTAGTAAGCGCACTGCAGGTTGATATCGAATTACAGCCTGGCGAAAGTACTGATCTCATTTTTTCACTGGGAGTGATTGAGAAAACCAGATTTGATGAATTGAAAGAATCGCGGGTAGCAAAATACAAAGACATAACGGCAGTTGATGGTGCATTTAATGAATTGAATAAGCAGTGGGACAATTATTTTGCCTTCACAACCACGAATACTCCTGATGAGGATGTAAATATTTTCATGCGCTATTGGTTGCCCTACCAGGCAAAAGTTGCTTTTGATGTTGGACGGGTTATCAGCTTTTATTATTGGGGAATCGGCCGTGGATTTGGTTTCCGCGATACAGCCCAGGATACCATTGCTGTTACCATTTCGAATCCTGAAAAAGCTAAGGAACGTATTCAGTTGCTTTCGAGGCAGATGCGTATTGATGGCAAGGTTTATCATCATTTTCATGGCGACGGACAAGGTGAATTTACTTATCACTGCGACGATCCTTTGTGGTTTATGCTTGCAGTTACTGAATACCTGAAAGAAACCGGCGACTTCGGACTGCTGGAAGATGTGCAGCCATTTATTGATGAAGGAAAAACAGGAACCATACTGGAACACATGCTTGCCGTGGTTTCGTATGCAAAAAATAACCTTGGAAAACATGGATTACCAATTTTTGGCCGTGGCGACTGGAATGATACTCTGGATTATATAGGTGGTGATGACGGAGGCGAAAGTGTTTGGGGCGGTATGTTTTATGCCGCCATGCTCAATTTGTTTGCAGAATTATTGCAACAATTGGGTAAAAACACCGAATTGAAAGAAGTTGCTGCTGTGCGCGATTCATTGTACAAAGCAGTTGATGAAAATTGCTGGGATGGAGAATGGTACATCCGGGCTTTTGGAGAAAATAACCGCAGAGTTGGTTCGAAAGACAATAAGTACGGTAAGATTTTTCTGAATACACAAATATGGCCGGTAATTGCCGGATTCCCTGATAAGGAGCGGATAGTAACAGCGATGGACAGTGTGAGCAAATACCTTGATTCGCCCGAAGGTCCAAAAAAATGTACGCCGGCATGGCGCGAAATTGATCCGAATATCGGGTTGGTTACCCGTTGCGTTTGGGGTAAGAAAGAAAATGGTGCAGTTTTCTGTCATCCTACAACCTGGGTTATTCAGGCCGAAACTATGCTGGGACGAAGCAATAAAGCGTTTGCCTATTTCAAGAAAATGCTTCCAAACCGCATCGACAGTGATATTTTTGTTGCCGAACCTTATGTTTATTCGCAGTACATAACCAGCAATGAACATTCGGCGCCGGGAAGAGCGAGCCACTCATGGCAGACCGGTTCGGCAGCCTGGATGTATCGTGTAAGCTATGATTATATGCTTGGAATCCGATCTACTTACAACGGGCTAATGATTGATCCGGCAATTCCATCGCACTGGAAGAAATTCTCTGCCGAACGCGTATATCGCGGTACAAGGTATATCATTGAAGTCGAAAACAATAATGGATTTCAGAAAGGCATTAAAGAAATCAGGGTTGACGGTCAATTAATAGCAGGAAACATTTTACCGCTCACCACAAACGAAGTTTGTGAAGTAAAGGTTGTTATGGGCTAAATTCGGCAATTCGGCAATTTGGCAATTCGGCAATTTGGCAATTTGAAAATGGGTAAGTGATGCATAATTCATTCTCAATATGTCTCATTTTCTAAATCATAAATCATAAAAAACAGTTTTATCAATGAAAAGACATCCGATAAATCCAATCCTTACCAGGACCGACATCCCTCCTATTCCACCGGAATTAGTGGATGTTACGAGCGTTTTCAATCCTGGGGCAATTAAAGATGGTGATACATACCGATTGATTTTGAGAGTACAAAGCCGGTCGAGGGAAACATTCCTTGTGATGGCCGAAAGCACTGATGGCGTGAGTTTTAAAGTCGAAAATAAAATTGTCGATTTCAAGGGGATCGAGAAAGTGAAGGAGAAAGTCTTTCACATTTATGATGCCCGCATCACAAAACTCGAAGGCCGCTTTTATATCATGTTCGCAATGGATATGCAGGATGGCTGTCAGCTTGGGCTTGGTGTGACTGACGATTTTAAATCCTTTGAATTCCTGGGAATTACCTCCAATGAAGACATCAGAAACGGGGTTTTATTTCCAGAGAAAATCAATGGTAAATATTACCGGATGGACAGGCCTAACAAAGCCAAACACAGTGGTGGACCCACATCGGGAAGTGCCATTTGCCTTAGCGAAAGCACTGATCTTGTAAACTGGCAGTATGTTTCCACATTAATTAGTGGCCGTTTCCATTACTGGGATGAATTTATTGGTTCGGGACCACCACCTGTTAAAACTCGGAAAGGCTGGCTGCATGTATATCATGGAGTTGCCGGGCATTTCGGAAGCTCCAACATTTACCAGGGCGGTGTAATGTTACTTGATTTAAACGATCCCACAAAAGTGCTTGGCCGTTGTAGATGCAATATACTGGAACCCAGGGAAATATGGGAGCTTGCCGGGCAAGTTCCGAATGTCACATTCCCAAGCGGAATGATAGTTGA
>CAZOXJ010000133.1:4312-11432 GCA_964583325.1 uncultured Lentimicrobiaceae bacterium | reverse complement strand
ATTGTTTTTTATAAACTGAAGTTTTTTTATTCTATCCTACCTAACTAAAGGTATTTATGAGAAATTTCCTCCTTTTAACTTATGCATTATTTCTTAGCCACGTAGCTTTATCCCAACACGAGGCTGTAACTCTCAAACCTGCAACGCCTGAAAACGGTAAAACTGTAACTATTTTTTATTCACCTGAAAAAAGTCCGACCGGAATTACTAATGCTTCCGAAATTACGGCTGAAGTACTCCTGAAGAATGAACGTACCAGTGAGATTAAGGTTTTTCCGATGAAATTATCAAAAAAAGGCTGGCAGGTTTCTTTTACGCTTCCTGGTGACAATACGGCTGTTTTTCTGGTCAGGTTCAGATCGGGCAATCAATTGGATGATAATGATCATGATACCTGGATTTTCATGATTTATGGAAGTGACGGGAAGCCGGTAAGAAATGCTTCCTATTTAATGGCTCTGTTTCACAGTAATTTTGCTGTGCGCGGCTTTACCATAAAACCATCTCAGGACGAGGTGAATCGCAATTATGATAAAGAATTGAATCTTTATCCTGATAATATCAACGCTCTTCAATATAAATGGAGTCGAATATGGAATGAGAATCCTTGCGATTCAACGAAAGAACAAATAAAGGAAGAAGTGTTATTAGCAATACAAGCAAATAGTTCGGATGAGGAAACAATAAGTATTTTATGTGCTAATTTGACAATTATTGGATTGAGGGAAAAATCCGTTCAAATATTGGATAGCATTGCAGCTGTTTCTCCGGAAGGTTACATTGCCATGGTGGACAAACTTAACAAAGTGCTTAGTAATCCTTCTTCGGAAAGCAGGATTTTAGAACTCAACAAGCTTTTATCTGATTTTCCGGATATAATACGTGGATATCGAAATTTGGCGATTGACTTTTTAATACGAGAATATACAAATGCAGGAGATTTTGAAAAGGCCGGAGAATTATTGGATAAGGAAAATCCTACGGATGGAACAATTTACAATTCGGTGGCATATCCTTTAATAGAGCAGGGCAAAGAACTTGAAAAAGCAACAGCATGGGCTAAAAAAGGTGTTGAATTATTGATTGCACAGAAAAATGAATTTTCAGGTAGCATTTACCAAAGGGAGGAACTAAATCTTTCCTTAGGAGCAGTAATTGATTCGTATGCGTACGGAATGGAGCAGCTTGGAGACACAAATGCAGCATTGAAATCGTATGAAGAATCATTTGAATTGTTGAATGCTGAAGTTGCAACTTCAAACCAGCGCTATGTTCAACTATTGGTGAATACAGGAAATTATACTAAAGCCATCGAGGTGTCGGAGAAATGCCTTCAAAAAGAAAAAGCCAACGAGTTATTAATTGCCGCCTACAAAAAGGCTTATCAAAAGGAACACGGCTCTTCGGATGAATTGGATGCCAGAATCGCACAAATGAATTCAGATTCGAAAATAAGGAAAATGGAAGATCTTAAAAACGGGATGATAAATGAGCCTGCGCCCGATTTCAACCTGAAAGATTTAGAAGGCAATTTTGTTAAACTTTCCGACCTGAAAGGCAAAATTGTTGTTGTTGATTTTTGGGCTACCTGGTGTGGCCCTTGTAAAGCATCGTTTCCTGCTTTGCAAAAAATGTATGATAAGTATAAGGACAATCCGGATATAGTAATACTGGCTATCAACACAATGGAAAGAGAGAAATCAGAGGCTGCGAAGGAATTGAAAGTAAAACAATTCATAGCCGAAAATCAGTACTCATTTACAGTTTTATTTGATACGGATGTTGTTCGGAAATATGATGTTAGCGGTATTCCAACCAAATTTGTAATAGATAAAAATGGGTTCATCCAGTTTAAATCAGTTGGGTTTGCAGGCGATCAGGAAATGATTTCGGAACTGGAAAGTCAAATTGAAATATTGCAAAGTAATTAGAACCAGGAAATTAAGAGAAGAGAAGTCAATTTGAAAACATTACAGGAGTTAATAATAGGATTTTCTGATTAGTTTTATATTTCTTTCAACCATGCGAATCCTATCAGCAATATGGATGTTTTATAGAAAACTTATAATACCGGCTATAGTTATGTCAGTATTAATGGGACTGTTTGGATTGATGGCATCGGATTCCGTTTCCACGCGTTCCATCGGCGCTGCCTATATGTTGTTTGCACCGTTTTTTCATTTTGCCATTTATGAAATCCGTAACCCTAACGAGTACTATTTCTATTATAACCTTGGATTGAGTAAAACGGTTTTATGGATATCCACTATAGCGATAAGTTTTTGTATCGGATTAATCCTTATGGTTTTATGAACGGCCTTCACGTTGATAGCGTTTTAAAAGAATTTGATTCGCGGCAAATTCTGACTGATATATTTATTTCATGTAAAAAAGGTGAAATTATCGGTGTATTGGGACGGAACGGATCGGGAAAATCGACACTACTGAAAATTATTTTTGGCTCTCTTCAGGCTGATCGAAAATTTGTAAAGGTTGATAATAAGCTTGTTGCTACGCTTTACGATAATCGAAAATTGATAAATTACCTTCCACAGGATAATTTCCTCCCCAATCATTCGAGAATCAGAAATATCATCAGTCTGTTCTGTAATACAACAAATGCAGAAATTTTATTTAGTCATGAGTTGATTAAGCCGTTGCTCAATAAAAAAAGCCGGCTATTATCGGGTGGAGAGAAACGGCTGGTCGAAATTTTCTTAATTATATATTCTGATGCCGATTTTATACTTATTGATGAGCCTTTTAACGGAGTCGCACCTGTATATCGGGAAGAGATTAAAAAACACATTTTTCAGCAATCGAAATACAAAGGATTCATTATTTCCGATCATGATTATTTTAATATTCTGGATATTGCAACAAAGACCATCCTGCTGCATGATGGAGGAATCAAGGAAATCAGGCACATAGATCATCTTAAGTATTGGGGATATATTCCTTAAATGAATAATTTATATGTATTGCCGACTGGAAATCTAAAATCGATAATCATGTTTTTTTTATTTCCTGATTTATGCATTACATTTGATTCATAAAAACTCAGCCGATGCAGACCATTCCCGATTTTTTCGAAGAAAATGTAAAGAAATATGCTGACAATATTTACCTGCTGGAAAAAAATGGCAGTGCATACAAAGGCACTACTTATCAGCAAGTGAAAGAGTTAGTCGATGAGTTTGCTGCCGGATTGCTCAGCCTTGGCGTAAAAAAAGGCGACCGCATTGCATTGCTTTCCGAAGGCCGTAATGCCTGGGTGGTAAGCGAACTGGGGATTTTAAGCATAGGCGCCATCAATATTCCATTGTCGGTAAAACTGGCAGAACCCGAAGAAATCCGTTACCGGCTTGCTCACGGGGGTGCAAGTATGGCTATAGTTTCGGGGAACCAGGCAAAGAAAATCCGTGAAATAAAGCAATCGTTGCCCGGATTTAAAAAGCTGATCCTGCTGGATGGCTTGGCCGAAGATGATTCGGAAATTTCGTATGATGCAGTACTGGCAATGGGCAAGGAATTACTGCACACCTCTGAAGATGATTTTCTGAAAGCCTGCGAATCGGTTAAACCCACCGATCCGGCAAATATCTGTTACACTTCGGGCACTACCGCCGATCCGAAAGGTATTGTGCTTTCGCATAATAATTATGTGGCCAATGTTCTTCAGGCCTACACACTTATGGATATCCCGCCACATTACACAACTTTATTGATTTTGCCGTGGGACCATGCTTTTGCGCATACAGCCGGAATTTATTGCATGATGGGGAAAGGGGCTTCGCTGGCATCCATACAGGTTGGAAAAACGGGTATGGAAACTTTGAAAAATATTCCTGGCAATATAAAGGAAATCAAGCCCAACTTGTTGTTAAGCGTCCCTTCGCTGGCGGCAAACTTTAAAAAGAATATTGAGAAAAGCATTAACGATAAAGGCTTTTTGGTGAAAAGTATGTTTAAGCATGCTCTGAAAATATCCTATGCCTATAATAACGATGGCTGGAATAAAGGCCCGGGCTTAACTTCCATGTACAAACCACTGATAAAGCTTTACGATAAAATCCTGTTCAGTAAGATACGTGAAGGTTTTGGCGGCCGCCTCGACTTTTTTGTGGGCGGCGGTGCTTTGCTCGATATCGAATTTCAACGTTTTTTCTACGCGATAGGAATGCCGATGTTCCAGGGTTACGGGCTCACAGAAGCCTCACCGATTATCTCGTCCAATTCACTTGCAAAGCATAAACTGGGATCATCTGGCTACCTGGTTAAAAATATGCTGCTCAAAATCTGCGACGAAAAGGGGAATGAACTTCCCATAGGCGAACATGGCGAAATAGTGATTCAGGGTGAAAATGTAATGCTTGGCTATTGGGAAAATCCTGAAGCCAGCGCCCAATCGCTGCGAAATGGCTGGCTGTACACCGGAGACCTGGGTTATATGGATAAGGATGGTTTCCTTTATGTAATGGGCCGTTTTAAAAGCCTCCTTATTGCCGACGATGGCGAAAAGTACAGTCCCGAAGGTATCGAGGAAGCGTATATCGGACAGTGCCAGTATGTTTCGCAGTGTATGCTATTCAACAATCAGAATCCATATACCATTGTACTTATCGTTCCTGAAAAGGCTAAAATACTGGCACACCTCAAACATAAGAATCTCGATCCAGGTACCGAAGCCGGTATTCACGAAGCCATCCGCTGTATCGGTCATGAGTTGAACCAATACAGAAAACATGGGCATTATGGCAACATGTTCCCTCACCGCTGGCTTCCGGCAGCCATTGGTATTTTACCTGGAGGTTTCACCGAAGAAAATCATATGATGAACTCAACCATGAAAATGGTTCGGGGAAAAATTACTTCACATTACAAGCTGCTAATTGATTTCCTGTTTACTTCGGATGGAAAGGATTTGTACCATAAAAAGAATGTCGAGTATATGAGGACTTTCCTTGGGGGATGAGGTTCAATGTTCCTGCTTCGTTCCTCGCAGTGACGGTTCAAAGGTTCAATGTTCAAAAGTTCAATTTTCAATGTTGAATGTTCGATATTCATTATTCGATGTTCAATATTCGATATTTAAAACCCTGCCTTACCTTGTAAAAACTAAAACCCTGCCCACCCCAACCCCCAACCCCTAAAACCTAAACCCTTTTAAAAAAGTGATAACTTTCCCCAACTGCAAAATAAACCTCGGCCTATGGGTAACGAAGCGCCGATCCGATGGTTATCATAATATTCAAACCGTAATGTATCCGGTTCCCTGGTGCGATGTGCTCGAAATTGTTCCTGCTCACGGTTCCGAAACCAGTTTAACCGTAACCGGAACTCATGTGGACGGTGATATGGAGAAAAATCTTTGTTTTCGTGCCTGGCACCTGATGGCAGAAAAATTCGGAATTCCGCCAGTTGATATGCATTTGCACAAGGTTATTCCAACAGGTGCCGGTTTGGGCGGAGGTTCATCCGATGCTTCATTCGCTTTGAAGATGCTGAACAGCATGTTCAGTTTAAATCTTGATAGCGATACTTTACGTTCAATGGCTGTTCAGCTTGGTATGGATTGTTCGTTCTTTATCGAAAATATCCCCGCCCTTTCTACCGGCAGAGGCGAATTTTTGAAACCTCTAACTCTCAGCCTGGATGGATTTTACATAGTTATTGTTAAGCCTCCTGTTCATGTAAGCACGGCTGCTGCGTTTACAGGCATAAAGCCAGTTTTTCGCGAAAATTCAATTGAGGGATGTATTTTGGCTGATGTAAAAGAATGGAAAAAGGAAGTGTATAACGATTTCGAAAATACCGTATTTGGATTATATCCTGAAATTCAGGAAATTAAAAATATTTTATACCGTAAAGGTGCACTTTATGCAGCTATGAGTGGCAGTGGATCAGCGGTTTATGGATTGTTTGCTGAAAACCATGCTGAGATGGATTTCGCTGGTTGCGAAGTGTTTCAAACGTTACTTGGGAGCAAGCCTTAACAGGATAATTGCAACAATCGAATACAGGAAATTGGGTATCCATAATGCAACATAGGCTGGTAACGTTCCGAAAACGGCAAATACCGAAGTGATTTGCAACAGAAGTATAAAAGTAAATGCAATCCCGATTCCCATACCGAGATGCATTCCTATCCCGCCCCTTACCTTTCGGCTCGATAAAGCCACACCAATAAATGTGAGTACCAGATTGGCAAACGGGAACGTAAGTCGTTTGTATTTTTCGAGGTTAAACTGGGCAGCCAGTGTACTTCCCCGCATTTCTTCCTGCTTGATAAACCTATTTAGCTGGTTATAAGTCATAATCTTGGCATCCTCTATATCCGTCATGAAATCAGCCGGGCTGAATGCCATAGCCGTATCGGTTTCACGTCCCTGGAAAATAATTTCCCCTTTAGGTTGTAGTTTCCGTACCAGGTAGTTTGTCATTTTCCATTGACTCTGAACACTGTCCCAGCTAATCATATCAGCTTTTATTTTCAGGTTCAGACCTGTGCTATCGAATTTTTCGAGGGTAAAACGATATCCTATTTTGCCGATATTGTTAAAATTTTCCACATAAATATAGGTTCCGGGTTCGAGCTGCAGATGGAGGTTCATTTGCCTCATCCGGAAAGGATCTTTAATATATTGCTTTTCGAAATTGCGTAAGTTACGATTAGTGAACGGAATAACGTAATTCATAAGCGCAAAGGAAAGTAGGGTGAGGAAAATTCCTGAAATCAGATAGGGCATGAGCATCCGCCAGAAACTGACTCCGGCATTGAGTATGGCTACAATTTCGGTGTTTGAAGCCATCCGCGATGTGAAATAAACTACGGCTATAAACGTGAATAAGGCGCTGAACATATTCACGAAATAGGGAATAAAGTTCATGTAATAATCAAAAATTATGGCTTTCAGCGGCGCATCCTTTTCGATGAAATCGTCTATTTTCTCTGAGATATCGAAAATAATAATGATTATCGTCAGCAACAGAATGGCATAAAAATACGTCCCCAGAAATTTGCGGATTATATAGATGTCTATTTTTTTTAGTCCCAGCACTTGTAGCGACAGTATTTAATGATTTTGGTTTTCAAAAGTACAAAAGTGATCGTTTGCTG
>CAZOXJ010000133.1:0-4212 GCA_964583325.1 uncultured Lentimicrobiaceae bacterium | reverse complement strand
TAAAAAGCAAGGTTGTGAATACTGGCAATCATCGGGCCCAGCATTTCGCCGGCTTTAAACAGATGTTTAACATAAGCAAGGCTATATTCACGATCAACAAACGATATCCCGTTAACGTCGAGTGGCGAAAAATCGTCTTTCCATTTCTCGTTTTTAAGATTTATTATGCCCTGGCTCGTAAAAAGCATGCCATTCCGTCCGTTGCGGGTAGGCATTACGCAGTCGAACATATCAATTCCAAGCGCGATGTTCTCCAGAATATTTGCAGGTGTACCTACTCCCATCAGGTAACGAGGTTTGTCCTTCGGAAGTATGCCGCAAACAAGTTCTGTCATTTCGTACATCTGTTCAGCAGGTTCGCCCACCGAAAGCCCCCCGATTGCATTTCCGTCGGCATTATGGCTTGCAATTTCTTCTGCTGATTTTATCCGTAAGTCGCGGAATGTGCTTCCCTGAACAATTGGGAAAAGTGATTGCTCGTACCCGTAAATCGGGTCGGTTTCCCTGAAACGGGTAACACAACGCCTAAGCCATTGGTGTGTAAGGTCGAGGGATTTGGATGCATATTCGTAATCGCAGGGCCAAGGAGTACACTCATCAAAAGCCATAATGATATCGGCGCCTATCACACGTTGGATATCCATTACATTTTCGGGGGTAAACATATGTTTTGATCCGTCGATATGCGAATGGAAAAGGACACCTTCGTTAGTGAGTTTGCGACGTTCGGCAAGTGAATAAACCTGGTACCCGCCGCTGTCAGTGAGTATAGGTCCATGCCAGCCGTTAAATTTATGAAGTCCGCCGGCTTGCCTCAGGATATCGAGGCCGGGACGCAGGTATAAATGGTATGTATTTCCGAGTATGATCTGAGCTTGTATATCGTCTTTTACATCGCGCATATGCACCGCTTTTACAGCACCGGCGGTACCTACAGGCATAAAAGCCGGAGTTTCAATAATGCCATGGCCGGTGGTAATTTTTCCTCTGCGGGCAGCGCTTTGCGAATCAGTTAGCTTTAATTCAAATTGCATTCGTATAACAGTAAGTCAGTAAACAAAAAGTATTGCGAACCCGTTTTATGCCCTCCGTGTGTGTATGAATAGTGGGCGATTTGCAATATAATGATTAACAAAAGAATTTAAAGAGCTTCTATCTTTCAGTAAAACAGTATTTTACACAAGTGTGGGGCTGTTATAAACTTTTTCGCAAAGATAGATTATAATTCATTTCAGAATAATACTTTTGTCAGTCCAATACATGATATTGATGCTTAAGGATTATTTCGTTCAGGATCCGCTTTTGTTTGTCACTCTGGCCTTACTGGTATTTGCCACTATTGTTCAGGTGATTTACTATTGGGTTGTTTATGGTAAGATTGCTTTTTTTAAACAGAAAAATGAATTTGTGCGCTCTGATCAGCCGGTTTCGGTAATCGTTTGTGCCAGGGATGAGTATTATAACCTGAAAGAAAACCTTCCAATACTGCTGAGCCAGGATTATTCTGTTTATGAGGTTGTCGTGGTTGATCATGGTTCGGAGGATGAAACTAAATACCTCTTGCGCGATTTGTCCGACGAATATCCGCACCTCAAAATTGTGAGCCTGCCCCAGGATCTTAACTTTTTTACCGGTAAAAAATTCCCTCTTTCAATCGGCATCAAATCTGCGAAATACGATGTGCTGCTTTTTACGGATGCCGACTGTATCCCGCGCAGCAATCAGTGGGTACGCCGGATGGCTGCCAATTTTACTGAGGGTACCGAAATTGTGCTGGGATACGGTGCATACCAAAAAAGGAATTCATTGCTCAATTTGCTGATCCGTTTTGATACTGTGCGTATTGCAATGAATTACCTTGGATTTGCCCGCACAGGAATGCCTTATATGGGTGTTGGCCGTAATATGGCTTATCGCAAGTCGTTGTTTTACAGGCAAAATGGATTTATCTCACATTACAGGATTCAATCGGGTGATGATGATCTGTTTATCAATAAGGCGGCAACAGCAAAAAATACACGCATCGCCATTCAGTCGGATGCTCATACGGTAAGTGTACCGAAATCGTCGATGAACCTTTGGATACGTCAGAAACGCCGGCACCTGATGACAGGAGGCTATTACAAACTGAGTCATAAGCTGGCACTTGGGTTGTTTGCTTTTACGCAAGCTGCGTTCTGGGCTTGTACCATACTGTTGCTGGTTTTGTGGTATCAGCCTTATATCGTGCTGGGGATAGCCGGGATACGGATTTTTACACAGTTACTGATAACCGGTAAAGTAATGCGGAAGCTTTCAGAAAAAGGATTTTTACTTCTCGTGCCTTTGTTTGAGCTTTTTCTGATGATTGTAAGCCCCATGCTTGCGCTTGCAAATGTGTTCAACAAACCCATTAAGTGGCGATAATCATTTAATCCGTTGTGAAACTAACAAAATACTGATTATTTGGTTTTAATAGTGGGTGAAAAATGAGCCCTGCTGAACCGAACCTTACTACCTGAAGCAGAATGTAGTTTTCATTTCATAATCCATTTTTAATGGTTCCCTGATCCGGTTATATTTCATCTGAAAATACCCGGTTTTAAGGTTAATAATCAATCCTTTAATAATTCAGTTAGTGAATAAACCTTTGTGCAACGATGCAATCAGTAACACCGAGCGTGATCTGCGTTTGGTAAAACTGATTCTTGAATCGGGCAACCGTACTGCTTATTCGCAACTGATGGATACCTATTTCGAAAAGGTTTATACCCGGATGCTCAAAATGACCGGTCAGCCAGGCGATGCCGAAGATCTTACCATGGAAGCATTTAACAAGGCTTTCAGCAAACTGGATCAGTACACACCTGAATACGCTTTCAGTACATGGCTTTATCGCATTGCAAAAAATAATTGTATTGATTATTTGCGAAGGAGCAAAAAGGATAGCGATTCGATGGTAAACGAGCATGATGCAGAGCATGGAATTACAGCGCATGAACTGGCCAACCAGCTACCAAGCCCGGAACAATTGCTTATTAATCAGCAGGAAACCATTCAACTCCGCGAAATAGTAGATACACTCCATCCTAAATATAAGGATATCATCAAGTTGCACTATTTTAAGGAATTATCCTGCGAGGAGATTGCTCAACAACTCGATCTGCCCGAGGGTACAGTGAAAGTGCGTCTTTTCAGAGCCAGGGAGTTGCTGTATAACATTATGAGTAAATCGTAGTTTTTGAGTGCTGAGAGAGGATTAGGGATTATCAGGGGACAAGGAGACAAGGCGAGGGGCGAAAAGGCGAGGGGAAAATTACCTATTTCTTAATCAGGTTACTTCCTGCAAGTGCTTCGCGGCAAGCTATTCTGCCGGCTTCAATCAGTTCTTCTGATTTATAGAAATCAAAAATGGTTGCAATTTTATATGAAGTCTCGATAACCATATCTGGTTTAAATTTTTCGATGTAGCTTAATGCAACCTTATTCTGAGCCAGGTTGATGGAATCGGAGATGATATCAAATAATTTTAATTCTTCTGGTTTTTGTTGTTTGCCATTTCTGAATTTTTCTACATACTGATCAATTAGTCCTGACCAACGATCGTTAATCATTGCCCGCATTTTGCCAAAATGAGTTTCCTGTTCAGTAGGCACAGGCTCTTTTATTGGCGGTGAATAGGGCACATTTGCGTTAACATTTACGGCTATCAGCAAATCGCCGGGATTTCGGTGTACAACATCCAGAGGCAGCGGATTAAGGATTCCGCCATCAACGAGTAACATCCCATCGCTCGAAACAGGCAAAAAAACGGTAGGGATTGAGCAAGATGCCCTGATAGCCTTTAATAAACTTCCCTGGGTGAAAATCATTTCCTTCCGGCCAATCAGATCAGCTGCTACGCATGCATAAGGGATCTGCAATTCTTCAATGGTAACATCTCCTACAAACTCGCCTATGGCTTTCATGATTTTCTCCCCTTTTATCATTCCTCCATGCACTGTGGTGAGATCTAAAAACCTGATCACATCCATTTTGGTAAAGTTTAAAAGCCATTCTTTAAATTCGGGAAGTGTGCCTTTAGCTAACATACCACCTACCATGGAGCCCATTGAAGTTCCTGCGACTGAAGTAATTGTAAAGCCTGCTTCCTGGAGTTCTTCAATCACGCCAATCTGCGCAACACCCCTTGCGCCTCCGCTCGAAAGAACCAATGCTACATTGCGCGACATA
>CAZOXJ010000132.1:0-11736 GCA_964583325.1 uncultured Lentimicrobiaceae bacterium | reverse complement strand
GACCCGACAAAATTTCGCTACCTTAGCCATAAAATAACAAAACGCTTTACTATGGAAACAGCAAAATTTGGCAATACAGATATGATGATTACCCGGATCGGATTCGGAGCATGGGCTATTGGCGGAGGCAACTGGGCTTTTGGGTGGGGGCCGCAGGACGACGGAGAAGCCATAGCTGCCATTCATCGGGCTATTGAAAAAGGGATGAATTGGATTGATACTGCCGCGGTTTATGGCCTGGGGCATTCCGAAGAACTGGTTGCCAGGGCACTCAAGGGCATGAGCGAAAAGCCTTACATTTTTACGAAATGTGGATTGGTGTGGGACGATACCCGAAAGACAAGCCAGAACCTGAAGGCGGAATCGATACGCAGGGAATGTGAAGCAAGCCTCCGAAGGCTGAATGTTGACGTGATAGACCTTTACCAGGTTCACTGGCCGGTAGATAAGGACCTGGATGAAGCCTGGGAAATGATGAAAAAACTGCGGTCGGAAGGAAAAGTGCGTTATATAGGCGTTTCGAATTACAATGTTGAACAGCTGAAACAAAGCATGAAAATTGCCCCCGTATCTTCCCTGCAACCCCCATACTCCCTGTTAAACCGGGAATATGAAAAAGAGATTCTGCCGTTTTGCAAAGAAAATGGTATTGGTGTAATTGTATATTCCCCAATGGGATCAGGATTGCTTACGGGTGCCATGACCCGTGAACGAATTGCTGCAATGCCTTCCGACGACTGGCGCAGGAACAGCAACTATTTTCAGGAACCGGCTCTTACACAGAACCTGAACCTTGTTGAAAAACTAAAAACAATTGGTGCGAAATACGGACGTTCGGCCGGGGAAGTAGCCATAGCGTGGACGTTGCAAAATCCGGCTGTTACAGCTGCTATCGTGGGAGGCAGAAATGCCGGACAGGTGGATGGTATAAGCAAGGCCTGGGATTTTCGACTTTCAGAAGAAGATAAGGCAGAAATTACGGGATGACTTTAATCCTGTTTGTGATAATTCCTATACTCTGTAAATAAAAACAGCCGCCTTTTATGGAGGCGGCTGTAAAATCGAATCTGTTAATATTGCTACTTAGATGGAAGTAAAAGTAGGTTCAAAATATCTTTATATAAAACACTATATTCAATATTTAATCTGTTTAATGATTAAATGAATATAATGAACCCGACAAATGTATTACTTGTTGATGGTGTGAAACTTTGCTTTTGAGTGAACGGTAGCATTAATTGAGTGAAATAACATTCAGAAAAAGCAACGGCACGAAAAAGACAAATCCGGCAAGAGATCAGGGGAAATATAGCAGTGTTAAGGGAAAGAATCAGAGCTTAAAATTCATCAAGGGAATATATAAACGGCAAAATAAGTTCAACTATTGTTCCGGGATTGGGTTTAGAAGGATAGCCTTCGGAATACGTTATACCTGTTTCTGTATTATATTTTTTATTCAAAAGTTTAAGGCGTTTTTCAATTATCTGCATACCCAGATGTTGATGATGTGAACCTTTTTCGACATATTCAGATGACCTGTTCATCCCGATGCCATTATCCTCTATAATTATTTTTAATGATTTTGATTTATAAACCCGGAAACTGATTTTAATAAAACCCTTTTCCTCCAGTGTTGCAATCCCATGCCAGATAGCATTTTCCGCTATTGGCTGAATAATCATACTCGGAATAAATACGCCTTCTTCTTCAAATTTAGGATCAATTTCTATGCTGTATTCAAATTTATTATCAAGCCGTTTCTTTTCAAGGTCGATGTAATTCCTCAACCGGTCAATCTCTTCTTCAAGGATAATCATCGGGGTATTAATGGCGTTCAGGTTCTGGCGTATCAGGCGGGCAAATTGCGAAAGGTATATTACGGCTTCGCTGCCTTTGTTTTTGAGCAGGTAATTTTGAATAGAGCCCAGTGAATTAAATATAAAATGAGGGTTCATCATCGACTGCAACGCTTTCTGTTCCATAATTATAAGCTGATGATCAACTTCCACCCGTTTCATTTTTTGGATACGGATAAGCGTAATAATCAGAAATATTACACCTGATGAGAGGAGTACAATAAAAGCCCAGAAAGCCGGGTGCTGGGTAAGAGTAGGTTTTATGGTAATTGGTAATTCCAGGGGTTCGCTCCAACCCGAATTTGATTTTCGGACCCTGAGTTTAAAAACATAGTTTCCTTTAGGCAGGTTCTGATACACCAGGTTAATCCCGTTTCCGGTTCCTACAGTCCATGTATTTTCAGATCCTTCCAGTTTATATGAATAAATTAAAGGACTTGAAGAGTAGCTGATACACCCGAATGAAAGCTTAATATTGTTCTTGCCGGTTAGTTTGATTTCTTTATCAGAAACTGAATATGTATTATCATTTATACTGATTGACCGGAGGTATGGAATGGGAGGAAGGGCAATACTTTTAGCCAGAGATGCTTTGGCAATAATAGTGAGCCCGTCATCACTGGCAATATAAAGTGTATCGCGAATGATAAGGATATCATTAATGTTATTAAAACTGATATTCAAAGGTTCAATCTGAATTGTGGTTCCCTTTAAAAACTCAGTTGGTTTGCTGCAGGTATAAATATCACTTATAGAGGCAAGGTATAACGTAGAGTTGGCGTAAAGGATTTTATTGATTTGTTTATCTACCGGTGTATCAAATGCTTCAGTTAAATTATAGAATTTCTGGTTCTTCATCATGTATAGGCTGTCGCCGTCAATATTAAACAACTCGGTATTCTCATCCATAACCAGGTGATCGGAAATGATAGTGCCATCAAAACGTGACAGTAAAGGATACGGTTCCAGCTTGTTGTTTTTGTAGATATAATTTCTTTTTGCATTTATAACAAACTCGTTTTTTGCATTAAAATATGCATTATTAATTCGTTCGCTGATATGGTTAAATTCAGCTTCCAATGCAGGGCTGAAAGGGTTGGTAAACATAACCCTGTTCTGATCAAATATGGCTACAATCTTTCCTGTACGGTCAGCCACAATTTTCTTTGTAAAAACATTATGCATCTTGCTTTTACTATAGCCAATTTCGCCGGAGGATGATTTTAATACTATATTCTCAAAAGTACAGAGGCCCCTGCTTATTGATCCTATCATCAGGGTTTGATCTTTGAACAGATACAAAATATTAGCCGGCTGCAAAACCTTTGGAATCGAAAGTTTGTATAAAGCTTCATTTTTCAACAGGTAAGCGGATTTTGAATTTGTGCACCAAATACCTTTTCCCGGTGATTCGCAAAGCTTAGTCACGCCATAGTTTTCAAAATTTGAAAGTTCCAGGTGGTTTTGTATTAAAAAATCATGGTTGATCACATAAACCCCATCCGATTTTGTACTGATCCAGATATTTTGTTCATGATCCTGTAAAAGCCCGTGCGCTTCTTTAATATCAAAATGCCTGACAATTTTATTGTTTTTAAAGCAGTACACGCCTTCATTATAGGCCGCTATCCATATATAGCCTTCCGAATCTTCAAGGATACTTTTAATTTTCAGCAAATCGCCAGGGAATGGGATTCTCTCTTTTTTGTAATTATCAGTTACTCTTAGTAATTCATTACGAAAGGTATTTGAATAAAAAGTATTATTCCCAACCGGATAGACATTTATTGAGGGTAAGCTCGTATCGACTATGGTAATGTTATTATTGTCATTCCTGTTCTGCTTAAATATGCCAGTTCCACACCAGATTATCCATTCATTGGAGGCGTTTTTACTCAGGTACGAAACCTTTCCCCTGTCTGTTTTATTCGTGTATGCAGATGGATGTGATTCAAAATATTCAAACAGAAGCTCTTTTGTTACTTTGTTATTTTTATCCAGTGAAAAAACATCGCCCTGCCAATTATAGAAATAAATAGTTTTATCGGCATCCGTATAAAAGTCCAGTATAAAACCTCTGCCTGCGATTGATTTCAGGAATGCTTCATTATTGCCATTCCACACTTTATCGTTGTATATATAATTTACGGATGCATTGTAATTGAATAACCAGATTCGTCCTTTATGATCCTCCTTCATACGAACGATATCATTGCTGCTCAGGCCATCTTTTTTCCTGTAGGATGTAAAATTGGATCCGTCAAACTTAACCACACCTGCATCCGAAGTAAACCAAATGAATTTCTGGCTATCCTGGTAAATCTGGTATATGGTATTTGTTGGTAAACCATCAATAGTTGTATAATGCCGGATATAGGGGTTTTGCGCAATGGAATTGTTGGTGCCAAATCCCAGGATAAAAACAATGAAGAGAATGGATATTTTTCTCAAATTAGTCTATAGATATTGAATAATTTTTAACTTTTTCACGAAATTCAGGTAGTTTCCGCCTCGAAATATCCAGTCGGGAACCATCTTTTAACTCAGCAAAGTTTCCCTGAAAGCTGGAATAACCCACCAGGAAATTCAGGTTTATGATAGACGATTTGTGAATCCTGAAGAACTCCGGGCTCTCCAGAATCTTTTCGAACTCACCCAGTGTACGGGTTGCAATTATTTTACGGTCGCCTGTAAGGTAAAGTAACGTATAATTATCATCAGCCTGCAGATGCATTATTTCCGAAACATTAACCAGGCGGAATCCTAATTTATCGGGAATGGTGAGCTTGGTTACCGTATTGCTTTTTGACTGCAAATGCTCGTTCAGATTTTGCAGTGACTGATTATACACGTCCTGAATATCCGAAAAGCGCCGGCGAAGTTCGTGATTGGATATGGCCTTGGTGACGGCTTCCTGCAGCTCGAAAGGATTAATCGGCTTCATAAGATAATCAACAGCATTGGCTTTAAGCGCACGCAAAGCATGTTCCTGAAAGGCGGTTGCAAATATCACACCGTAATTGTTGCTGGGAATCGACCGAAGAAAAGCGAATCCATCCTCCTTTGGCATGGATATGTCGAGAAAAATAAAATCCACTAAATTGTTTTCGAGAAGTTTCCTCCCTTCAGCGGCAGATGCCGCAATACCGCATACCTGGATTTCGGGACAGTATTGGCTTAATAATATCGACAATGCTTCGCTAACATTTTTTTCGTCATCAACAATTATGGCCGTATAATTTTTCATTCGATAAAGATATTATTTATGTCAATCGTTTTTTCAAATCCGGGTTAAAAATTCTGAACAGGCATTTTGGGAAGCCAAAATCAAAGTTAAAAACAGAAAATTTTTCAGCATGTCACTTTACCTTTAAGTGATTGTTTAATTCATATACAACGCAAGAAGAATTTCATCACAGGAATTGGTATCAGATTCTATAAACAGGAAATTCAGGCATGGTGCACGGCCTGATTTTTAAGTGCAATTGTTAGTATGGATATGATGATGACCGTGTCTTTTTGAATTAATTTGTATCTTTCCTATAATTAGGATTCAAAAAAACCCATAGAAACAAAAGTCTCTATGGGTTCTGATTAAGTGTTATGTTAGAATTTAGTTTACAATAACCTTTCGCTGAATTAAACCTGCAGATGTATAAATTCTGACAATGTACAAGCCAGCCGGGAGGTCAGCTACATTAATAAAACCTGCCCTGGAATCAATTCGTTGTGCAACAATCAACTGGCCGGTTGAATTGAACATTTCGACCTTTTCGATTTGTTTTTCGGATGATAACCTAAAATTTTCGCTGGCAGGATTAGGATAAATCTCCATCCTTACATCAGGTTCATTGATTCCTACCATCATCAGGCTGAATTTATTCCCGTTGATAACTTCTTTTGAAATGGTATCCTGCAGGTATGTAACAAGTTCTAGTTTTTCCTTATTCCAAGAAGGAGAAAGCGTAAAAGTGATTGGAACTGTTTCGGTTTTATCCGAAAGATCAACAGGTGTACCATATGCTCCCTGGTACATGGCGCGCTCAACAAAATCAACTTTGTCCTGGTTCAGCCATGGATCAGGAATATCCGTTTCGGTTAGCACGGCATGCAATACCAGGCTTCCGTTCTGGATGGGAGATGCCGAGTTCAATATGATGTTAGCTGTGAGTGTTAAATCTGTCAGGCCCACATTTTGTATACTTACCGAAGCATCCGAGGCAATTGCCATTCTTGCCTGAATAAATGGAATATACTCTTCATACATGCTTTGGGAAGCGCTTCCTCCAATGAATCCGTCAACGCCGTCGAACATTACTGTTGGGAAAGCGGAAACATTGTAATAGTCATTTCTGAGGACCCCTTCGTCTGTTTCATAATCATCGGACCGGTGATATGCTACTACGGCAACCGGCCATCCGTTTTCAACCAGATCGCGAAGGCCCATTGCTGCACCCGGGCAATAAGCACACCATGTTCCTGTAAATTCCTCACAAACTACAAGAGTCCGCGTACCAATTGGATTATATACACCAAAGTTTTTAATAAGAATATTATTCAACGGGTTTTGATCGCCCTGACAGACTACCTTCAACCGGGCAACAACATCCCCTTCAACTGCGGTCCAGTTTTCAAAGGTAAGAGTTTCCACCTGTCCCCCTTCCAGTGACGAAGTGATGGTTGATGAATATATGGTATCCTGCCCGAGGCTGAAGGTTAAAACAGCAGTATATGGATTTGCCTCGTAACCGTAATTTTTTATCTCAGCCTGCGGTGTTACCACATCACCCGGCCGGATATACTCAGGCAAGGTCAATGATAATGCTGCAATATCGTTAGCAACAGCCGGATATAGTCTTATTGCATCAATCGCAAGTAATTCAGCATCTTCGTTATACCCGACAAACGTATAGGCGAACCGGAAGTTCGGTAAGCCGATGTCCTGATTTTGAATAACAATATTTATATTGCAGGGATCGACATCTCCGGTTATCGTATCATTCCACACCGTATGCCAGGTTACTCCATCATCGGAAGTTGTTTCCACTTTAAAATTGAACGTTCCACTTGTCCAATCAACGTAATACAGGAAGTCAAGTGAAAGTGCTGTTTGTCCTTCAGTATTTACAACCGGGCTGATCATCCTGTGGGTGCCGGTGAACGGCAGCCAGTATTTCGGCCAGAAAAAAGCTTCGGGTGCAATTCCTCCTGTGTACTGAGCCCAACTCATATACCATTCTTTTTCGGTACCGTCGCCGTTTTCCTCCCATTCAAAAGCAGGTACATCCACCCAGAAATCCTCATATAACAGGTAGTTTTGAAAATAAAAGGCACCTGCATTGGATGCCAGTGAAGTCCCGTCGCCAGCATAATTAACAGGGATTACCGTATAGTTATAGGTTCCGGGTGTAGTGAATGTTTCCGAAAAAGTCAAAGTAGTGCCGGCAAAGTCAAATTCGGTACCGTCGGCCCTGATTACCCTGTAAGTATCTACAACCCCGTCATAATAAGCTCCGTGGGCCCCGGCTAACGGGGGCGACCAGCTCAAACTGCTGGTGGAATCATTTACAACAGTCATAACAAGATTTTGAACCGGACCGGGAGTATCGAGCCCGACCCATACCGTATCGGAAGTGATGGGCGAACTCGCTCCAGCCGTATTATACGCAGTAACCGTGAAAACGTAGAATCCCGGCGATGGCACATCCACCGGAACAGAAACATTCGCTCCAATAACCGGGTTCAGCAAAGTATAGGCAGGAACCTGGTTAGCCTCAACCACCACGGAGTCGAGATCGGTAAGAGTGCCACCATCAGCTTCTTTTGTTGGATTTTTCCACGACACCATTGCTGTTTCGGCACCATTTGGTTCAGGAACGACGTTCAGATTTGTAACATACATGGGCCAGTTAGCCTGTGTCGCTTCCTGGGCAACAACTACATTATCGATAAAAAAATAGGTGTATGGAGTAGGCCCCTCTGCATTAAAAGCCAGGTATTGGGTTCCGGTTATACCTGACAGGAATATTGTATCTGTTTGCCATTCCATACTGTTTACATCCACAATATCCAGCATTGTAAATGTGGAAGTATTGGTAGGATTAGTCATAACCCCGATTTTTATTTTCTGACCTGCTACGGATGAACCCCGCTGAAAATCAAAAATCAGCATATTCGCATTGGTAAGGTCAAGGCCTGGCATTATAAGCAGCATCCATTGTGCAGTTTCCTGTTTAAAGAAATTAATAGCATTATCCTGCGGGTCAATATAATTATAGGAGCTGGTTATTGTTGACCATCCGTTGGCTGCAATCGAACCGCTTGTCCATCCGTTGAAATCTTCCTGGAAAAGGATAGAACTGGTGCCGCGTGTCGGATCCTGGGCATGTACATTAGTTGCGACGATCATTAATGCCAGCAACAGAATTAAGTGTAAAATTCTTTTCATACGCTGAAGGATTGATTGTTTATTTGTGTTTTTATTACTTGCTGATTCTCCTGATTCAACCGGGATTGTTTCAAGAATTTTTTCGAGCACAGCTCTTTGTGCCTCGTATCTCTGCAAGGAAT
The DNA here is from genome assembly GCA_964583325.1 of uncultured Lentimicrobiaceae bacterium. Taxonomy (GTDB): domain Bacteria; phylum Bacteroidota; class Bacteroidia; order Bacteroidales; family UBA4417; genus UBA4417. The sequence goes on along the minus strand of CAZOXJ010000132.1, from coordinate 3,310 downwards.
CCTCTAAAGAGTTATCAGAGGCTTCAGGCTCAATGGTGTCCGGGCTGTGGTTCTGATCTTGCTGATCGTTGATGAGTTCTTCCATACATAGGTTTTTTATCCTACAAAGATCATTACTAACCTGCCTGAATCCAAAAAATGGGTCCCTATAAAAACTCTTCGAACCCTGTTTTTTACCTCTACATTAACTCTACACGAGGTTAAAAAGTGCAGTATTCAATCGGATTAAATAATCTTAAATCGATGATAAATAATTAATTAAGCTAATATGGGAATTGGATAAGCCAAATTTGATCCTCAAACGGTAACGGGCCGTTTCGAGCGCTTTCGTACTTTGCCCGGTAAGCTCTGATATTTCTTTATTTGTCATATTCAGCCGCAGAAATGCACACAGTTTTTGTTCGTTTGGCGAAAGATCGGGATACATATGCATCAACTTGTCGTAAAACTCTTTATGTACCTGCCTGAAGCGCAATTCAAATTCATCCCATATACCTTTCTCCATGCTGTTTTGCAAGTCGTTGGCAATCTTTTCGATGGCTGTTTTAGTCTCATCTTTCACTGCCATTTGTTTAACATCCAGCAGGCGGTGGATGATTTCGGTTATAATTTCATTCTTTTTCATCAGCGACATCACATTAGACGCTAACTCCTTATTGCGGAAATCAAGTTCAACTTCAAGTTTCGCCTTCTGCAACCTGAAATATTTTGATTTTAACCTGTGACGAATAAATAAAAGCAGAACTAATATAATGAGGGCAATAAGTACAATAAGTATAATGATAGTTGTGGCATTCCTTTTTTGCTCAGTCAATCGCTTCTCGTTCAAGCTTTTTTCGAGTTCATACTGAAGTTCAAGCCTTGTTGTATTTGAACTGTTTACATCCAGGTTGAGGCTGTCCTGCATCTGGTAGCTGAGGGTATCGTAACGGTAAGCCAGCATGAAATCCTTTTTCTCCCGGTAAATATCACGAAGCAGCAGTGATGTTGTATATACCTGCTTTTTTAGGCCAAATTTCATTGCCAGGTCAAACGCTTCAAGTGCTGTTTTCAAACCTTCTTCCTGTTTTCCGGTAGTAATATAAAAATTTGCCAGTTGGTGAATTGATGATGCTATCAGAGAGGGGTTTTGAATACGATTGGCAATTTCCAGGTTTTTCTGAATATAAGCAAAGGCAGAATCATAGTCTTTACGATCGAGAAAATAGGCAGCCAGGTTCCCATAATTGATACTCACCCACTTCAGGTTATTCATTTTCAGATTAATTGCAACAGCTTCGCGCACATACCGCTCAATATACTGTGTATCGTTAAGGCTACCATATACTGCACTGATATTGTTCAGTTCGCATGCTATACCTATCGTATCTTTAGTATCCCTGCTGATCGATAAGGCTTTCTGGTAATATTCAAGCGCCTTCTGATAATTATTAAGGTTAAAATTTGAATACCCAATACCGTTGTATGCCCTGAATTTCTTTTTGGGGTCATTCAGTTGTTCACTGAGTTTCAGGCAATGAAAAAAACTTTCTATACTTCGGTTATAATCACCCAATGCATCATAAACATAACCTATTATCATATGAGCTTTAAATAACTCCTCAGTGTTTTTACGTTTTTCAGCCAGATCAACAGCATGCTGACCGTATGCCAAAGCCTGCTTAATATCACCTTTATTGATATAAAGCTGGGCTATCTGAGCCAATGTTTTGAGTTGTTCTTTCTGGTTATCTGTAGCCTCGGAAATCCTGAGAGCTTCCAACGCAAATGCAAGTGATTTTTCAGGATTTTCGTCGACCAATTCTTCTGAAAGCGATAAGAGAATTACAGCTCTCTGTTCAGGTTTATTTTCCAGCTTGAGTGAAGATTCAAGTTTATCGGCCTTTTCTGATTTTTGTGAAGATGCAGGTAATACCGAAAGAAAGCAGTAAATGAAAAACAGATATCCAAAAGCATTACAAACAAATGATAGTGTCTGTTTCACTATACTATGTTTGTTCCCATAAAAGCACACTGAAATATTTTTCATCATTCAGTTCAAATGTATCGAAAAATATTTATCTGAGGTTAAATTTTTTTATCAAACCATCAAAACCAAAAGCAGTGAGATTATTTTTACCAACTTTTCAAAAACACGTTTGGTATTACTTAATCCCAGAATCAAACATATGTAGCTGTAGCTCCTTTCCTTCAAGGACACTTATTTAAACATACTATCCGGTAGCTTAGGCAGACTATTACACTTTTGCCCTCAGGTATTGCAAAGGCCATTCGATATCATCGCCCGAAAGTTGAGCCGCATGAAGTGTAAAATATGGATCTCTTAACGATGCTCTCCCAATAATTATAAGGTCCGATTGGTTGTTTGCCAAAATGTCTTCTGCCTGTTTTACTTCTGTAATCATACCAACTGCTCCGGTTAAAAGGTTGGATTCTCTTTTTATACGCTCCGCAAACTGAACCTGGTAGCCGGGACCAAGCGGAATTTTTGCATAAGGCACCATTCCGCCCGACGAACAGTCGATCAGGTCAACACCTTCCAGTTTTAACAGCTTTGAAAGCTGAACGGCTTCCTCTGCATGCCAGCCTCCTTCAACCCAATCGGTAACCGATATCCGCACAAAGAGAGGAAGGTTGTGGGGCCATACCGTGTTAATTGCTCTTACTATTTCCAACAGTAATCGCACCCTGTTTTCGAAACTGCCGCCATAGCTATCTGCCCGGTGGTTGCTCAATGGCGAAAGGAACTGGTGAATCAGGTATCCATGTGCGGCATGTATTTCAATAAGTTTATAACCTGATAAAAATGCCCTTTCAGCAGCAGTTTTAAAGTCAGCAACTACTTTTTTAATTCCTTCTGCATCAAGTTCCTGCGGAGAAATGTCATCCGGGTTAAAAGCAATGGCAGAGGGTGCAACAGTTGTCCATCCGCCTTCGTTCAAATTTAGTTGTTTGCCACCCTGCCAGGCAACGGCACATCCTGCTTTGCGACCGGCATGAGCCAGTTGTATGCCCGCCACTACTCCTTGCTGATGAATAAAATCAGTTATTTGCCGCAATTTTTCAATATGCTCTTCCTTATATAAACCCAGGTCGCCGGGCGAAATTCGACCTTCGGGCGAAACAGCAGTAGCTTCCTGCAGTATCAGTGATGCACCGCCAACAGCCCGGCTTCCGTAATGCACCAGGTGCCAGTCGTTCGCAAACCCGTCAACAGCAGTGTACTGGCACATGGGTGAAATAGCGATACGGTTTTTTAACGTAATATCTTTTATGATCAGCGGAGAGAAAAGCTTTGACATACAGGAAT
>CAZOXJ010000131.1:0-11760 GCA_964583325.1 uncultured Lentimicrobiaceae bacterium | reverse complement strand
TTTTACCTTTCTGCTGCTTCCTGTATTTTGTTCTTTTAGGCTGTAACATCGCTAAAACTATATGATGATGAGTACTTTATTCCTTACTTATTTTTTATTCCTTGGGCGACGGTCTCCACCACGATCTCCACCGCGGTCACGGTCACGATCTCCACGTGGACCACCTTTACGGTCAGGACGTCCCTGGCCATGTGATGGTTTGTTGTCTTTAACCAAATTGTCAGTTCCTGGTACGAGATCCACTTTTCCGTAAATCTCACCTTTCATAATCCAGGTTTTTATCCCAAGTTTTCCGTAGGTAGTCTGTGCTTCGGCAAGAGCGTAGTCAATGTCGGCACGTAAAGTATGCAAAGGGATACGTCCTTCTTTGAATTGCTCGCGACGTGCCATTTCGGCTCCACCAAGTCGGCCTGATATCTGAACTTTCATTCCTTCGGCTCCTACACGCATTGCTGCAGTGATGGCGGTTTTGATAGCTCTGCGGTATGAAATACGTCCTTCGAGCTGGCGTGCAATGGTATTTCCAACAATTACAGCATCCAGTTCAGGGCGTTTAATTTCTGAAATATTGATCTGTACTTCTTTTCCGGTAAGTTTTTTCAACTCTTCCTTGAGTTTATCAACTTCTTGTCCGGCTTTGCCTATGATAATACCAGGGCGGGCGGTATTTATAGTGACAGTTACCAGTTTGAGGGTACGTTCGATAATGATGTGTGATATACCAGCTTTCGACAGACGAGCATTCAGATACTTACGAATCTTATCATCTTCAACCAATTTATTATCAAACTTCTTACCACCGTACCAGTTGGAGTCCCATCCTTTAATGATACCTAACCTGTTGCCGATCGGATTACACTTTTGTCCCATTAGGCTGCTTGATTATTTAGTTACTATTTCAGTTACTTCTTTGGTCACTTTGCTGTCGATTATAACAGTAACGTGATTCGAACGCTTTTTGATCCGGTGCGCACGACCTTGTGGAGCAGGCTGAACTCTCTTCAGCATACGGCCGCCATCCACTTTCACCTCTTTAATATAGAGATTGCTGTCTTCCATACGAACGCCTTCATTTTTCTGCTGCCAGTTAGCCAGGGCTGATTTTAACAGCTTGCCTAATTTTTCGGCTGCATAGTTTGGAGTATGCTGGAGAATGTGCATTGCGGTTTCCACATTTTTTCCATTTACCAGGTCGGCTACGAGCCTCATTTTCCTGGGTGAGGAAGGGCAGTTGTTCAGTTTGGCAAAATACAATGATTTATTTGCCTCTTTTTTCTGCTCAGCTGAATTATGTTTTCTTGATCCCATTGTTGCTATGTCTTTTTACTTCTTACCTTTATTTCCGGCATGGCCCCTGAAAATACGGGTAGGGCTGAATTCTCCAAGTTTATGTCCAACCATGTTTTCGGTTACATACACAGGAATGAATTTGTTCCCGTTATGAACAGCTATTGTCTGGCCTACAAAGTCGGGGGATATAGTTGATGACCTCGACCAGGTTTTGATTACAACTTTCTTTTTACTTTCAATCAGGTCGATAACCTTTTTTTCCAGTTTATAATCTATGAAAGGGCCTTTTTTAAGCGAACGGCTCATGATGTCTTATTTATTAGATTACTTCTTCCTTCTTTCTATGATGTATTTGTTCGAAGCATTAGTCTTCGAGCGGGTTTTGAAGCCCTTGGCAGGAGTTCCCTTGCGGGTACGGGGGTGTCCACCGGTAGCTCTACCTTCGCCTCCACCCATTGGGTGATCGACAGGGTTCATAACAACAGGACGTGTACGAGGTCTGCGTCCAAGCCAGCGTGAGCGGCCTGCTTTACCTGATACTTCGAGCTGATGGTCGCCATTCGAAACCATTCCGATGGTAGCTTTGCATGTTTGCAAAATCAGTCGGGTTTCTCCTGAAGGCATTCTTACAACAGCGAACTTGCCATCACGTGACATCAGTTGTGCTGATGCTCCGGCGCTTCGTACCATTTTGGCACCTTGTCCGGGACGGAGTTCAATATTGTGAATCATTGTTCCGAAAGGAATTTCGCTCATAAAGAGTGTATTTCCTATTTCAGGAGCTGCACCGGTACCGGAAACCAGTTCCTGTCCAACTTTAAGCCCTTGCGGAGCTAAGATGTACCTCTTTTCCCCATCTGCATAGAATAACAGAGCTATGCGTCCGGTACGGTTAGGATCATATTCGATCGTTTTAACAACGGCAGGAATATTATCTTTATCGCGTTTGAAATCGATTACACGGTAGTGTTGCTTATTACCACCACCCATGTAACGCATAGTCATTTTACCGCTGTGATTACGGCCGCCAGACTTATGCTGAGGTTCAAGCAAACTTTTCTCGGGCACCGAAGCGGTGATTTCGTCGAAGGTGCTGATAACCTTAAAACGCTGACCAGGTGTGGTTGGTTTAAATTTCTTGAGAGCCATTATTCCTTAGATATTGCTGTAAAAATCTATTGATTCGCCTTTGGCTAATGTAATGATAGCCTTTTTAAATGAATTGGTTTTGCCGCTGAGAACACCGCTTTTAGTGAAGCGTGACTTACGTTTACCGGCATAAGTCATTGTATTGACTTCTTCCACTTCAACGCCGTACATATCCTTCACAGCTTTTTTAATTTGTATTTTGTTGGCACTTTTGTCAACTACAAAGCCATAGCGTCCCAGTTTCTCGCCCAGGGCTGTCATTTTTTCAGTAATGATCGGCTTGATGATGATACCCATCGCTATTATATTTTAAGTGTTACTGCTAACGGTATTTACTAATTTTCGAACGATTTTTCAATTTCGTTAACTGAGCTCACGAGGAGGATCAGGTTTTGAGCATTGAGTATATCGAAGGTGTTAAGATCACAGGCACGGGTTACTTTTGCCTTTTTCAGATTGCGCGATGAAAGCACGATATTCTGAATGTTGTCGGGAAGAACCATCAATGTTTTGCGGCCGGTGAGTTTCAGTGCTTCAAGTACAGAAACAAATGCTTTGGTTTTAGGCGATTCGAAATTAAAATCTTCAACTACCACTATATTGTTTTCTTTTACTTTATATGCCAGTGCCGAAACGCGTGCAAGTTTTTTGAGTTTCTTATTCAGTTTGAAACTGTAATCGCGCGGCTGAGGTCCGAATGCACGGGCTCCACCTCTGAATAATGGGGATTTACGGCTACCTGCACGAGCTCCACCAGTACCTTTTTGCTTTTTCAGTTTTTTAGTACTTCCGCTTACCATTGATTTCTCAAGTGAAGCATGAGTTCCCTGACGCTGGTTGGCAAGATACTGTTTGGTATCGAGGTATATAGCGTGATCATTTGGAGTTACATCGAAAATGCTTTCGTTGAGTGTAACCGTGTTGGCGGTTTTTTCGCCTTTGATGTTATATACTACTAGCTCCATCTTTCAACAATTACATATGAACCATTAGCTCCTGGAACGGAACCTTTTATTACAAGCAGATTTTTTTCGGCTACGATTTTCAGTATCTGCAGGTTGATCATTTTTACACGTTCAACACCCATATGGCCAGCCATGCGCATACCCTTGAATACTTTACTTGGATAGGATGAAGCGCCAACTGATCCGGGAGCCCTGAGGCGGTTGTGCTGTCCGTGGGTTGCACCACCTACACCACTGAATCCATGACGGCGAACAACACCTTGAAATCCTTTTCCTTTGGTTGTACCAACTACGTCGATAAACTCACCTTCTTCAAAGATATCAATCTTAACCAAATCGCCGAACGTTTTACGATGATCAACTTCGAAACGGGTAAACTCAGCTACAACACGTTTTGGTGTTATACCGGCTTTTTTGAAATGGCCGATTTCAGCTTTTGTTGAATGCTTTTCTTTTTTGTCCTCGTAGGCAAGCTGAATGGCTTCGTAACCGTCATTCTCTTTAGTCCTGATCTGAGTTACAACGCAAGGACCAGCTTCGATAACTGTACAGGCAACGTTTTTGCCATTGGCATCAAACATGCTGGTCATTCCTATTTTTTTTCCGATAATTCCTGACATTATATCGAGATATTAATGTTTCTTTTTCAATTCTTTCAACTGTAAAATCTGAAAATTCATCAGATCTTAATTTCTACTTCCACACCGCTAGGTAACTCCAGTTTCATCAAAGCATCAATAGTTTTGGCTGTTGAGCTGTAAATGTCCAGTAACCTTTTGTAAGAACTCAATTCGAACTGTTCGCGCGATTTTTTATTTACAAAAGTCGATTTAAGAACAGTGTAGATCTTCTTGTCGGTTGGAAGAGGAATCGGCCCGTTAACAATTGCACCGGTCAATTTCACCGTCTTCACGATCTTTTCGGCAGATTTATCTACCAGGTTGTGATCGTACGATTTCAGCTTTATTCTAATCCTCTGGTTCACGTTGTAAGCTTTTATTACGTTATTATGACTGAATTTTAGTATCCTTTTATTTTGGCTATCACCTCTTCGGAGATATTACGCGGTACTTCCTGGTAATGTGAGAATTCCATACTTGAATTACCACGTCCTGAAGTTATGGTGCGAAGGCCTGTTACATAGCCGAACATTTCGGACAATGGAACTTTTGCTTTCACAATCTGGTATTTGATCTTGGCATCGATGTTTTCGAGAACTGCACGACGTTTGTTCAGGTCACCGGTTACATCACCAACATAATTATCCGGGCAAACAACCTCAATTTTCATAACAGGCTCCAGAAGTACACTCTTAGCTTTGCGGGCTGCCTCTTTGAAACCAATTTTTGCACAGATTTCGAAAGCAAGTGCATCACTATCTACAGCATGGAACGAACCATCAATTATTGTAACCTTCATGCTTTCAAGTGCATACCCTGCCAGAACTCCATTTGACATTGCAGCTTTGAAACCTTTTTCAATAGGGCCGATAAACTCTTTAGGAATATTACCGCCTTTAACTTCATTAACAAACTGCAGACCTTTAAATTCAGGATCGTCAACCGGGCCTAAATCAAATATGATATCGGCAAATTTACCTTTACCACCGGTTTGTTTTTTATAAACTTCGCGATGATGAACAGTAGCTGTAACAGCTTCGCGGTAAGCAACCTGGGGAGCTCCCTGATTTACTTCGAGTTTAAATTCCCTGCGCAAACGGTCAACCAGGATATCGAGATGAAGTTCACCCATTCCTGAAATAACAGTCTGACCAGTTTCAGTATCGGTCCGGATTTTGAATGTCGGATCTTCTTCAGCCAGTTTTAACAGAGCGATATCAAGTTTATCAACATCATCCTGAGTACGTGGTTCAACAGCAACGCTGATTACCGGTTCAGGGAATGTCATTGATTCGAGTATGATAGGATGTTTTTCGTCGCAAAGTGTGTCGCCGGTACGTATTGATTTAAAACCAACAGCAGCACCAATATCACCAGCTTCAATCATATCAATAGGATTCTGCTTGTTAGCATGCATCTGCATGATACGTGAAATACGTTCCTTTTTACCGGTAGTTGCATTTAAAACATAACTACCTGATTGAAGTGTTCCTGAATAAACCCTGAAGAAAGCTATACGGCCTACGAAAGGATCCGTTGCAATTTTAAATGCCAGAGCAGCAAATGGTTCGTCCGAATTCACATGACGTGTTTCTTCCATTTCAGTATCAGGATTTATACCTGATATTGCAGGAACATCATAAGGATTAGGCAGATAGCAAGTAATTGCGTCGAGCAGGTTTTGAACACCTTTATTTTTGAAAGCGGAACCACAAACAACCGGGTTAATCTTCATTTCGAGAGTAGCCTGGCGAATAATGCGGCGCATTTCTTCCACGGTAATCGAATTGTGGTCAATAAAATATTTTTCCATCAATTCATCTTCTTCTTCGGCACAGCCTTCGATAAGGCGGGTACGATACTCATCAACTATTTCGAGCATATCTTCAGGAACTGGTCCTTCGGAATAATGCATTCCTTTAGACTCATCATCCCAGATAATAGCTTTGTTGGAGATCAGATCAACGATACCTCTGAAGGTGTCTTCTGAACCAATCGGAAGTTGCAATGGAATTGCATTAGCGCCAAGTTTTTCTTTCAGTTCATCAACAACTGAGTAGAAATCGGCTCCGGCCCTGTCCATCTTATTGATGAAACAGATACGAGGTACACTGTATTTATCAGCTTGTTTCCAAACAGTTTCACTTTGTGGTTCAACACCACCAACTGCACAGAAAACAGCAACGGCTCCGTCGAGTACGCGGAGCGAACGTTCTACTTCTACGGTAAAATCAACGTGACCAGGAGTATCGATAATATTGAGGCGATAATCCTGCCCCTCGAATTCCCAGTTAACAGTTGTAGCTGCTGAAGTAATGGTAATACCGCGTTCCTGTTCCTGGATCATCCAGTCCATGGTTGCAGTACCTTCATGTACTTCACCGAGTTTGTAGTTGCGGCCGGTATAATACAATATACGCTCTGTCGTCGTTGTTTTACCAGCGTCGATATGGGCCATGATGCCTATGTTTCGCGTATATTTCAGTTTATCTGATGACATGTATTAAACCTTCCTTTTTGTTTTTAATAATTAGAACCGGAAATGGGAGAAAGCTTTGTTAGCTTCGGCCATACGGTGAGTATCTTCTTTCTTTTTGAATGCTGAACCTTCTTCTTTGTATGCAGCCATAATTTCGCTGGCTAACTTCGAGGCCATTGATTTTTCGTGACGGCGGCGGGCAAACAGAATAAGGTTTTTCATCCCTATTGATTGTTTACGTCCGGGACGTATCTCCGAAGGAATCTGGAAAGTAGCACCACCGATGCGTCGGCTGCGAACCTCAACATTAGGGGTTACATTGTTTAATGCTTTTTTCCATACTTCCAAACCATCTTCTTTCAGTTTTTCAGTAACGATTTCAATAGCGTCGTAGAAAATATCATAAGCGCAATTTTTCTTACCGCGCTCCATCATATTGTTTACAAACTTGGTAACTACCTGTTCGTTGAATTTTGGGTCAGGTAGTATGAGCCGTTTTTTGGGTGATGATTTCCTCATGTTGAGTTGTCCTTATCGTTGTAACGAATCAGTAATTATTTCTTCTTAGCTCCTGGTTTAACTGCACCTTTAGCAACTGCGCCTTTTTTCGGACGTTTGGTACCGTATTTGGACCTGCTTTGGTTACGGCCATCGACACCAGAAGTATCGAGAGCTCCGCGGATGATATGGTAACGAACACCCGGAAGGTCTTTTACACGACCACCGCGAATCATTACGATTGAGTGTTCCTGTAAGTTGTGTCCTTCACCAGGAATGTAAGCGTTTACTTCCTTACCATTTGTGAGACGAACCCTGGCTACTTTACGCATGGCCGAGTTTGGTTTCTTAGGTGTGGTTGTATAAACCCTGGTACAAACCCCGCGGCGCTGAGGACATGAATCCAATGCCGGCGATTTGCTTTTATCTGTCAGTTTCTGACGACCTTTACGAACCAATTGTGCTATTGTAGGCATATTGAATCTATTGATTTTTCTGTTAGTTCAGCTGTTTTTTTCAAAAGGGCTGCAAAAGTACAATTTAATTTTTGATTATCAACAGGATAACTCAAACTATTTGCATTTCATTCGCCTTTATTTTTGCTTCCGGGCAAAAAAAATGCCCTCTGCGGTTTTCTCCGGCAAGGGGCTGTGTTTGCATACTACGGGATACAATACTGATAATAAGACTAGTAACACAAGAGGCTTTCGTAAAAGCTGGCAGAATTTTCATCCTGTCGTTATCGTGTTTTGAAACCTATAGCGTCTTACTTTTTCAGGTTTCCCGGACTATTAAAAAACATTAGTCCTTCGCTTATAAACGTTTGCCTTAACAAAAGGCTGGCGTTTTAGGAGGGTGCAAAGATACAACTTATTTTATACGTACAACACCCAGTCTGAAAAATTTATCATGAATTTTATTAAACAGCGGTTATATTTTGATAAAATCAATTAAATGAAGCTTTTGCGAAAGATTAATACTTGAAAAATATTCTGCATTACTCTCTTATCCGGACAAATTTTATAGATAATTTGTCCTAATCTAAGGAAAACTTCTCATAACCTGATCTTATAATCATAACAGTACTGTCCAAATCAGGAACTAAAATCAGTTTTTCAGGAATGGTTGCAGCAAATTCATCAACTGCTTTCATTAATCCCTCCCATTTATAGTTATAATCGTGAATAAATATCACTCCACCGGGCGAAAGATGCGGATAAAAATACTCAAGGCCGGCTTTGGTAGGGTTATAAAGATCGGCGTCGAGATTGACCAAAGCATAGGATAAATCATACAATCCTTCAGTTGATTGAGGAAAATAACCTGCATGAACTTTTAGTTGGGCCGGATCTCCGCCAATGTTTTTTAATACCTTATTAATAGATGTATCTGCAAAGTTTTTGGTTGTGTAAGTTGAAGCTTCTCCTGTTTCGGGTTGAAGATCAGTACCGGTGAAGCCTTCGAATGTATCGAACAGATGAAGTGTGCGCCCGGGAGCCATAAGATGAAGCAGTTTAGCACTATCACCTTTATATACGCCCAGTTCGGCAAAATCGCCTTTTATTCCATCCTTTTCAATTCGTTGTATTTGCAGCCAGAAATTGTACAGACGAACTTTATCAGGATAATTGCGCGAAACTTTCAGTAGATTTTTATTCAGAGTACCTTGTTTACGGGCATACTCCCAGGTCGGCGGTTCGTAGCTTTCGCCAAAAAACATGTCCCAAACATACTTAATAAGGAATATCAATACAATTAAAATAATTGAGAAGTTGATCAGCTGAAATATGGGAAGGTGCATAATGATGTGGGAGGTGGGATGTAGGATGTGTGGGGTGTTCAAAATTGAAATGAAATGCAAAAGTACTTTGTAAGAATGAGAAATTGCAGATAAGTGGGGAAATCCCTGAGAAAATTATTTGACCGACGAAATCCTGTAACAGTGTTCAGACACCCGTTGGGTGTGCAGACACTGTTTGGTTGTGCAGACACCGTTAAAGCATAGATCGCAGCTTTTTATACCCTTCGGCGCTGGCACGCAGCTTGGCTCCACATTTCAAGGTAACGATATGGGTATCCTTTGTATAAGGTTCAATTGCAGAAATCTGGGAGAGGCTGATGATATTACTTCGGTGAATCCTTACAAAATTATTTTGAGGTAAATGCTCTTCAAAATATTTCATCGTCTTTTCCTTAAGATGGTTACCAAGCTCCGAATAGATCATCACATAATCGTCGGCTGATTCGATATACCATATCCTGTCGACCGGAATTACCGATACTTTTGACCCGAGCCGGGTTACAACGCGATCGAGGGTTCCACGTGATTCCTGGACATTTTCCTTTAAAATTTCGAGGGAAGTATTCACATTCGATTTTTCAATGCCAATGCGCTGGATTGCTTTCTGAACAGCACCATCAAATCGTTCCCTTGAAAATGGTTTCAGGAGATAATCAACTGCATTCATTTCAAATGCTTTGATAGCAAACTGATCGAATGCCGTGGTAAAAATAATAGCCGGTGAATAATCAAGTACTTCCAGCAATTCAAATCCATCCAGTTTAGGCATTTGTATATCAAGAAACAATAAATCGGGTTTGTGCGTCTGAATTTGCCTTAGAGCTTCAAAACCATCGCTGCATTCGGCTATAATGTTCAGTGCCGGATGCTCACCGGAATATCGTTTCACAATATCGCGGGCCAGCGATTCATCATCAATTATAAATGTTGAAACAGTCTGCATAGTTGTACGTTTGAATGACAAAAAGCATTATTCTTTTGTCGGGTTAAGGTTGAACTGGTTTTTATGAACAGGGATCTGAAGAGTAACTTCAAAAACCTCATTTTCTACATTATAAGCAAGTAAGTCGTTACGTCCGAAGATTGCTGCCATGCGTTTTTGCACATTGCTCAATCCGGTTCCGGTGCCTTTGCGGGGTACGGCATCGGGATCAAAATTATTACTTATTGAAACTTTGAGGTACGTATCATTGCAATCCGCTTTCAGAGCGATAATACAGGAAGTAAGCATTGTATTTACACCATGCTTCACTGCATTTTCGAGCAGTGGCTGTAATATCATCGAAGGCAGCATCATTTCGCCACAGTCCATATTTATCTGCTTTTCGATTTTCATACGATCCGAGAACCTTACTCTTTCTATATCAAGGTACAAGCCGGCGTGGTATAGTTCATCGTTGAGCGAATTCATGGTATCTGTGCCAAGGTTCAGCGAATGGCGCATAAATTCCGATAGTTTTATGATCATATCCTGGGCTGCTTCCGGGTTGGAAAGTGTTAATGAACTAATAGAATTCAGGCTGTTAAACAGGAAATGCGGCCTTATCTGCGATCGAAGCATACTTAGCTCGGCATCGCGGAGCATGGCCAAAAGAGAAGCTTCATGCTCTGCACGTTCCTGCATTTCTTCAAAACTCAGAATCAGAAAATCGATTGAAATAAGAAGAAAGAATATAAGAATTCCGGTTATGATTCGTAATACGAGCGAATCGCTCAAAAAACCCATATATTCAGTATTGTTTTCAAAAAGAGCCCTGAGAATCAGATACGTAACTGCCTGCCAGATTAAAATGGTGCTGGCACAACTTGCCAGGTGGTACGCAATATTTTTATAAACACCTTTAATTTCCTTTCCCGAAAAACGGACCATATACCACAATCCTACTCCAAGTATTCCGAAAACCACATTCGAAACCAGGCTGTCAAGAGCCGAAACGATTAATCCCTGGTTATACACCCCGTATGACAACGCAAATTGGATAACAGCGACTGCCATCCAAAACGCGATGTAATATAAAGTCAGATTGCGGGAGAAAAATGATCTGTCCAATGCCTGGGATTATATGATGTGGGATGTAGGATATGAGATGTGGGATGAGATATTTTATTAATAACTCTTCACTTCTCCTCCACCAAAGATAGTAACTCCTTTAATAATAACTGTTTTATTCGGATCGATTTGCGAAGATATCCGTTTATCGACATAACCACCAAAGATATTAAAGACTTCAACCTGTATATTCCAGTCGGCCGGCACAAGCATTGTTGAGCCACCGAATATGAATACGACTTCGATCATTGGCTTTACGCCCGGAACAATATTACTTCGTGTAAGATCTACTTTTGAACCGCCGAATGCAGCTATTGAACGACCGCCTTTAAAATTAGGAGTAACCACTTTACGTTCGCCGCCACCGAATATGGCTATATCTTCGAAAAAATCTTCACTACCGACAGTTTGCTGGAACAACGGACGATTGTGCATACGCTTTTTCCATTGTGCTGCCCCAAAAATCATCTGCAATCCAACAAAGATGATTACTGCCGGCAGAAAAAGCTTCCAGGTACTGAATGGCATATGGTAGAAATTAACCAAAAGGAAAAAACCACCTATTGCAATAAGTATTATCCCCGACCAGAATGACTGCCGCCAGAAAATATTAATAACACCTATGGCAATGATCAGCATTTCCCACGAAAAGATAATCCTGCTAATTGCCGGGGTTAGCATACCAGTGTTACGTGCAAGTAAAAGCAGTCCGGCAGCAATTACAAGTACACCAAGGCCGGCAGCTTTTCCGCTAAAATTCTTTACCGGTTTGCCCCCTGTGGTGTTTTCAGTGTTGTTGAGATTGTATTCCATGGCTTTAAGAATTTACATTGTTAAAATTGATGAAGCAAATGTATAACGGAATATAAAACTGCGAAAGTGAAAATCGGTAAATGGCGGTTTTTGGC
>CAZOXJ010000130.1:10697-11790 GCA_964583325.1 uncultured Lentimicrobiaceae bacterium | reverse complement strand
CAACTTTAACTGCAGCACCCGAAGCAGCAGCAACCGATTCCGGAATATCCTTCGGAGCCTGGCAGGCACCGGCAAGGAAAATACCGGCTGTATTGGTTTCGACAGGTTTTAGTTTTGGATGAGCTTCGGCAAAGAACTTATAGGGATCGTATGAAATATGAACCGTTTGAGCAAGTGCTTCTGCGCCATGATTGGCTACCCCGGCAGTTGCCAGAACCACCATATCCGCTTCAATTTCTATCGGTACGCCTCCCATCAGGGTATCAGCACCTTTCACAATCAGTTTTCCGTTCTTTTCGTAAATAGTTGAAACACGGCCACGGATATATTGGGTTTCATCCTCAACAATAGTACGGCGAACAAATTCCTCATAATTTTTACCGCCGGCCCGGATGTCCATATAGAAAACATACGGAATTCCATCATGAACTTTATGTTTATAAAGCATGGCATGTTTGGCGGTGTACATGCAGCAGATTTTGGAGCAATATTCAATTCCTTTGGCAGGATCGCGTGAACCGGCACAGGCAACGAAAACAATCTTTTTAGGAATTTGGCCGTCGGATGGCCTGCGGATTTCTCCCTGAGTTGGACCGGATGCTGAAGCCAGGCGCTCAAATGCGAGCCCGTCGATTACATCAGCATACTTGCCATAACCGTATTCAGGGAAATAATCGGTTTTGAGAACATCAAAACCTGTTGCCATTACAATAGCGCCAACGGCAACATCAATAACTTCATCTTCCTGGTCGAAACGGATTGCCTTAGTAGGGCAAACGATTTCGCAAACCTTGCACTTACCTTTAATATAGTAGGTGCAATGTTCCCTGTCAATTACAGGTTTATTTGGAACAGCCTGTGGGAAAGGAACATAAATAGCCGGCCTGAAACCAAGTCCGCGTTCAAATTCATTAGGTATCTTTTTCTGAGGACATTTAGTGGTACAAAGTCCGCAGCCTGTACAGAGATGTTCATCCAGACTTTTTGATTTTTTGCGGATTTTCACTTTGAAGTTACCGATAAAGCCATCTACACTTTCAACTTCTGAATAGGTATGAAGTGTAATATTCGGATGTTGGGCAACTTCCACCAT
>CAZOXJ010000130.1:0-10597 GCA_964583325.1 uncultured Lentimicrobiaceae bacterium | reverse complement strand
GTCTTTCAACCATGATTACCTTATGCCCGCAGTTGGCAATATCCAAAGCTGCCTGTATTCCTGCAATTCCGCCACCGACAACCAGAGCTGTTTTGGTAACAGGAACTTTAATTGAATTCAGCGCCTTGTTCTTTTTTACCTTTTCGACCATTACCCTTACCAAATCCTGGGCTTTTTCGGTTGTAAGATCATCTTTCGGGTGCACCCATGAGCAATGTTCACGGATATTCGACATTTCGCAAAGGAAAGGATTCAAGCCAGCTTCGGCACAAGCCTTACGGAACGTAGGCTCATGCATACGAGGCGAACAGGCTGCAACTACAACTCCATCCAGTTTATGCTCCTTAATGGCTTCCTTTAATAAGGTCTGGCCGGGATCGGAACACATATATTTATAGTCGGTGGCGAATTCGACACCTTTCAGTTCACCGGTTATTTTGGCTACTTTTTCGCAATTAACTGTGGCTGAAATATTTTCACCACAGTGACAAACAAATACTCCTATCCGCGACATGGTTAAGCCTCCGTTTTTTGAGTGATAACAACTTTTTCAGGAACCGCAGCAACAAAAGCTTCTTTTGCAGGCCGTACCGGCAGATTTACTTCGGTCATATGACGATTTAATCCTAGAGTTTTAGCGTCAATTCCAACTGCCAAACCTAGTACCTGTGAAATATACAGAATTGGAATGTCAATCTTTTTATCAAGGAACTTATTGATCTCCGGGCGGCGCATATCCAGGTTTGAATGGCACATCGGGCAAGCGACCACCACAACTTCGGCATCGCGATCCACTGCATCTTTCATGATATTACCTGAAAGCCTGGCAACTGTATCGGTACGTGAAACCGACATTCCGGCTCCGCAACATTCCGTTTTAAAAGCCCAGTCGATGGCATTTCCACCAGCTTTTTTTACCAGCACATCCATACTTTGAGGGTCTTCAACCCTGTCGAATTTCAGAATGGAATGAGGCCGAACAAGCAAACATCCATAGTAACAAGCAGATTTGTAATCGAATGGCTTGACCACTTTTTCCTCGAGCCTGTCGGTAATGTATTTGTCGATGAACTGGATAATATTCAGAATCTGGGTTGTACCTTCGTATTTCAGGTCAATAATTGAAGCAACTTTTGACTTTAAAGAAGGATCTTCTGCCAATTCATGTTTAACTATCGAAAGCCGGTTGTAACAAGCGGCACAGGGAACTACAATATCTGTTATACCTTCCTTTTCGGCCAGAGCCATAATGCGGGCCGGCAGACTGAGCGATAATTCCTTATTCATATTGTGCGCAGCGGTAGCTCCACAGCAGTTCCAGTCGGGAACTTCGACCAGTTCGATATCAAATACTTTTGCCAGGGCTGAAACCGATTCCTGGTATTCCTGTGCGCCACCTTTCATGGAGCAACCCGGATAGAATCCTACTTTTATCATTTTCCCTCCTTAATCTCTTTTTGAACCCGGTTAAAAATTGCAGCAATTTTTTTTCTTCCTTTAATAAATTCAGGAACAGGGTTTAGTTTTCCTTTAACAAACATTTTGGGCGCAATTAGCACATCCTGCATCATGGCTCCGGTGCGCATTTTATAATCCACAATCAGTCCCATTTCATAAAGGCGACCTGTAATATTGATCGAATCGAGGAATGACTTATGAAATGCTATAATCTTTTTAGCCTGTGGATTTGTCTTTTTAGCCTTATACGATTTTTGCCTCAGGTTGTCCATGATGGTTGGAATGTCAATTTCCATCGGGCAACGGGTGAGGCACATTTCGCAGCTGACACAAAGCCAGATGGACATGGACCTCAACAGTTTTTCATAATGTTTAGGATCGTCGGTCTGCAGCATTCGCATAACCAGGCTTGGCGGATAATCCATTTCCTCAGCCACCGGGCAACCGGCGGAGCATTTGCCGCATTGGTAGCATTTATTTATTATAACACCGGTTTCCAACCGTAGCTCACCACTAAGGGTTAGGGGGTGATGACTTTCGTGCGAAGCGGACATAGGCTGTATTTACACTAAGATTAAACAAGGTATTTTGTCACAATTTGCAATCAGAATCAATACTGAAACTATGATCTCTGTTCATTTTATGTTTTGTATCAAACCCTAATAAAAACTGTATGAGTAAATTAGGAGGCAATGAGTTCAAAAAATAAAACTGTTCCATTAAGAGTAAGCTTCAGGCATGTCTTTGTTAATAAATTAACAGGGCAAAATTAACTTATTCACAAATCCAAATATGAAATTTTGCAATTTATAATGCTTTTAAATAAACGCCATCAGGCAGGCTTTTTAGTTTTATAAAGTGCTTTGCAGGCAAGTTTTAAAATATATAATCAGGCATTATTTAAACTAACTCATAAAACGTTAACTTTAATAAAGACTCAAAAAAAGGTAATTGCTCAGATCATCGTCCGGAAGGGATTTCTATTTTGAATTTGGCATCAGATCAATTATTGCAGGAAGAACTCAGGAACACTTAAGCGCTATTCGTTCATGCAAAATATGAAATACAGGGTTTTTGAATATTGTATCGGGTGATTTCACTAAACAGAAGCAATTTCCCGCATAGCGCTTAATTCTGATATCATGTATCAGTATGTTTTTCAATTGAGGAGAATAATTGACAGTTCAGCTGAAAATAAGCCATTGTTGTGGCACAGGCAGGATCAACGGGTATCGCCGCATATAGTTTATTGTTATTTCATCTGTTATTATTTATTTTTTACGGGTCAGATGGAATACGCCAGATTGATCATAATATCATCTCCGGTTGGTGATTTTTTCCAATCATGGCTATTTCATATCATTTATTCTGATGAATGCATCAGAAATAGATATAATTTTTTAATCAAAATCCCCAAAATAAACCGATAAATAACAGGAAAATACTCAGGAATAGTTTCACCATTTCTTTTACCGGATTATACATAATTCAGTTTCTCAACAAGATGCATTTCAAACTTCCCGTGAAGCAGAAACCTCAAGCTATGCTTTTTTTCAGTATGTGTAGATCATTCGGCTACAACATTTGTCAACTTCCCTTTACATAAAAAGCGTGTGTTCAGCTATAGCCGTGCCGGAGTAGTGCGGCTAATTTTGTAATTGTATCAGGCCCTGATAAAAGCATGTAAAAAATTACAATAAAAATAAGTGATTCAGCCTGTTACAACATACTTAGAATACAGAAGGTAAAAAAAATACCATCCTGAACGAAACAGTAAAACAAGCCTACTGAAAAAACAGAAAAAAAAATGAAACCGGAAACCCGAGGTAATGGTAACAGTTTGATTCGGAAGATGATTCCGGAGAAACATACTGTAACCAATAAAACCTTTGATTCCAACAGCAAAACAAAACCAGATTTTACAACACAAAGCACTCCGGTAGTGGACTTGAAAATACTAGCAAATGATACTCTCAATAGTGATTTTAATTCGCCGACACTCGTAACCTCAGCTAATTTGTACGACACCCACAACGCTATGGCAAATATGAAAGGTAAAAAAGTAAAACAAAACATAAGAGTACGAAGCATGAAATCAGATCATTGCTTCAAAGAACTTGAAATACCTTCATTTGAAGGCAGGCCGTGGGACGAGGAATTATATATTTCGCGGATTGCTACTCTGAGTATGATGGAAGATGCTGTGGAAGCAAAAACCTCACTCGAAACAACAAATAAGAAGTTACTCGAAGAGATTGCAGAACGCACACGATCAGAAAAAATACAGCAGGTTCTTTATACCATTTCTGATGCTGTACTTACAACCCGTAATGAGGAAGAACTATTTGGTATTTTTAAATCACAGCTCGGAACTCTGCTCGATACAACTAATTTTTACATTGCCTTTTACGATGAGGCTACAGGAATGATCACGAATGCCATTGCCACTGACGGAAATGACACAATTGAAAGCTGGCCTGCCGAGAGATCGCTGACAGGACTTGTGATACAGCGAAATAAACCGCTTCTGCTGACAATCGACAAAATAAACGAACTTAAGGAACAGGGTATAATAGATATTATCGGCACTCCGGCACAAGCATGGCTCGGAGTACCCCTCGAAGTAGATGGAAAAGCAACCGGTGCTTTTGTAATCCAGAACTATAACAATATAAATGCATATTCAGTGCGCGATGTGGATATGCTTGAATTCATTTCGAACCAGATCAGCATCTCCATACAGCGGAAAAAAGCAGTCCAGGATCTCACAGCCGCATTAAAAAAGGCAGAGGAAAACGACAGATTAAAAACTGCTTTCCTTAATAATATTTCTCACGAAATCCGTACACCGATGAATGCTATTATCGGTTTCTCCGGATTTTTGAATGAGCCTGATTTAGATGCAACTGACAGGCAGGAATACACGGATATAATATGTAAAGCCAGCAAGCAGTTGCTTTCGATTATCGATGATATTATCAACATTTCAACTGTTGAAGCCGGGCAGGAAGTATACAGGGCAAAGGAAACCAATTTGAATTCGATGCTGCGAAATCTGCTGAGGCAGTTTAAGGTAAAAACATCAAAAAATGATGTACGGTTTAATTTATCCGCTCCCCTGCCTGAGGAGTTTTCCTATATAATTACCGACGAAACCAAATTATTGCAGATCATTACCAATCTGCTCAACAATGCTAATAAATTCACCCACCAGGGAACCATATCGTTTGGCTATACTATGGAAGGCGATAACCTGGAGTTTTTTGTAAAAGATTCAGGGATAGGTATTGATGAAAGTTTGCATGAGGCTATTTTCGACCGTTTCAGGCAGGCTGACAGTTCGATATCCCGTGAGTACGGCGGCACAGGACTTGGATTATCTATTTCCAAAGCGTATGTCGAATTGCTGGGAGGTAAAATATGGCTGAAATCGAAACCGGGCGAAGGAGCCAGTTTCTATTTTACCATCCCGTACAATCCTGTAAAACCTGAGCACAAAATTGAAATTGCTTTTCTTGAACCCGAAATAAAGGAGTCAAACGGGCAACTCACCATCCTGGTTGCCGAGGACGAAAAATTCAATTCAATCCTGTTGAATGAATTATTCAAAGGACTTAAAGCTAACATTATATGGACGGTAAACGGTGTTGAGGCTGTGAATGCCTGTAAAACAATCCCGGGTATCGACCTTGTGATTATGGACATGAAAATGCCTTTGATGGATGGTTTCGAAGCAACAAGGCAGATAAAACAACTCTTTCCGGAGTTGCCCATAATCGCACAAACAGCCTATTCAAGTGATAAAGATCGCAGCAAAATATTCGAATGTGGCTGCGATGATCTCGTTACAAAACCCTTCGATGTAAATCTGTTTAAATCAATACTGAATAAATACATCGAACAAAAAAAACAGTCAAAAAGAACTAAACCCGGGAAGTAAATTCCCGGAGAACAATAAGAAGCTCATACCACCTCAACGATAGAATTACCTTTTTTGAAGCTACATTTCACTCACCCTCCTCACATTGCTAATATCTGCTATCATGAAAACCCGGCTACTATTTCTGCTCTTTGCTCTTGTACTAACGCATGTTAAACTCGAAGCCGCATACTATTCGTACTTAGCCTATTCCGTTACTCAACCTGATAACCAGAAGGTCAGCTGCTTTGTATCCGGCGACGAATACTACAACTGGCTGCACGACCAGGAAGGCTACACTATAGTTCAGGCAGCTGACGGATACTATTATTACGGAGTTTCTGACGGAAATTTCGTACGACCCAGCCACTATAAAGCCGGAGAGGTAAACCCGACAGCTGCAGGTCTTGAAAAATGGGCCAAAATTTCGGATACAGAATACAAATTGCGCCGAACCAGTTTTGAGCAGGCTCCCGGGTCGCCTAACCGTGCTCCAAGCACCGGTACATTGAATAACATTGTAGTGTATATCCGCTTTTCCGACGATACCGAATTTACTAACACAAGGCAGTTTTTTGATGACAAGTTTAACCTGGCGACAGGTATTTCGCTGATATCGTATTATTCCGAAGTTTCGTACAATCAGCTTACGATACCCTCCACACACTATCCTGAATGTGCCATGACGACTAACCTGTCATATGTCGACACCCATCAACGAAATTATTTCCAACCTTATAATGCCACATCCAATCCTGCCGGATACGCTAACGAAAGCGAACGTACCATCCGCGAACACACCTTGCTGAATGATGCCATTAACTGGATAAATATAAACTCACCTGTGCCTGCAGGTCTCAACATTGATGGAGACAACGATGGTAACGTTGACAATGTATGTTTCAATGTACGCGGAAGCAACGGTGCATGGTCGTCGTTGTTGTGGGCGCACAGCTGGTCGCTTTATTCATTTAACACTTATATTAACGGCAAACGTGTTTGGAAATATACCTTTCAGCCCGAAACACAGCTCGACGTAAAAACGCTTTGCCACGAAATGTTTCATGCCCTGGGTGCTCCCGATCTGTATCATTACAGCAGCAACGGGATACAGCCGGCGCAATCGTGGGACCTGATGGAACAAGGATTCGGTCACATGGGCGCGTATATGAAATGGCGTTACTCCAATTATACGTGGATTACTGCTATTCCCGAAATCACCAGTACCGGAACCTATACTTTAAATCCGCTTTCGTCAGCCACCAATAATTGCTTTAAAATCAAGTCACCTAACTCACTCACTGAATATTTTATAGTTGAATACCGTAAAAAAACCGGCACTTACGAAACAAACGTACCCGGCTCAGGGCTAATAGTATATCGGATAAATCCAAGCTATTACGGGAATGCCTATGGTCCGCCCGACGAAGTATATATCTATCGCCCCAACGGCACAACCACCGTTAACGGCAGCCCTTCGCTGGCTTATTTCTCATCCACATCGGGCCGTACGGGAATTAATGATACCACCAATCCGTGCAGTTTCCTGCAAAACGGAAATGCAGGCGGATTAAACATAGCAAATATTACAGCTGCAGGCACAACCATTTCGTTTACCGTTACTATCAATACCGTTGAAGATCCTCAGAGTTTTAGCGCCATGGCTTCGGGAACTTCGCAAATTGATTTGCAATGGCAAAAGAACAGCAACAACGATAATGTGATGCTCGTTGTAAACAATACTTCTGCTTTTGGGAATCCGCTGTCGGGTACTACCTACTGCAGCGGTTCACTAATACCCGGTGGCGGCACCGTACTTTATAGCGGATCAGCGGCAGGTTTTGCCCATACCGGTTTAAATACATCTACGGCCTATTATTACAAACTTTTTTCGGTATCTCCCGAAAACACATATTCGTTTGGTTTAATCCAAAACGCAGTAACTTTCTGCAATACTACCAGCTTACCTTATTCTTCGGACTTCCCTACGCAGGTTTTACCATCGTGCTGGGATACACAGCAAAGTCCGAATGCAACCAATAACTGGGTTGTTTCCAACAGTACTATGGCCGGCGGATCGGGTTTCGAAATGAAATCGACTTATCAATCGGCTAATCCGGCTATTACACGACTCGTAATGCTACCACTGAACACGTTGGGAATGACCCAGTTAAATTTTTCGTTCAACCATAAACTCGATGACTATGCTCCCGGCGCAACCATGCGCATACAATCGAGTACCGATGGTGTAAACTGGACAAACGAAGCATGGATGATTGCCACCTCTTCGAACGCGAATATTGGCCCCGAAACAGTTAACACCATCGTCACAAGTAACCTGAATTCGCAATACACATACATAGCTTTTACTATCGAAGGCAACCTTTTCCAGTTTGATTACTGGTATATTGATAATGTTACGGTAACGAATGCCGGCAGCCAGTCGTATGTTGTTACTACTACCGTAAATCCAAGCGGGGCAGGAACTGTAACCGGCGAAGGAACTTATGTAACAGGTCAGACTGTGACTGTTTCCGCAACGCCAAATACAGGATGGAATTTCCTTAACTGGACAGAAAACGGAACCATTGTGAGTACCGAGGCTACCTATTCGTTTACAGCAGCGGCAAACCGCGATTTAACGGCTGGTTTTAGCATGAACCAGGTAAGTATTTCGACCAATGCCAATCCGGCTGCCGGCGGAAATATTACCGGGGGCGGAACCTACCAGGTCGGCATGCCGGTAGCACTTGTGGCTCAGCCCAACGAAGGGTACCAGTTTGTTTCGTGGACGGAGAACGGCATAGTGGTTTCCTCTTCGCTTACCTATAACTTTACAGCAAGTGCAAGCCGCTGTATTACAGCGAATTTCGAAGTACAGCAGTTTACCATCCATACTGCAAGTGTGCCTGAATCAGGCGGATCGACTTCAGGAGATGGAATATATACGTATCATGAACTTGTTACTGTTATGGCAACTGTTAATCCTGATTGGGAATTTGCCGGATGGTACGAAAACGGAGCTTTGATTTCGCCGAATGAAGTGTACTCTTTCCCTGCAGCAATTGACAGGAATTTAGAAGCTAATTTCACAGTTTCGGCATTCACCATTTCGTTAAGCGCAAGCCCCGCCGAAGGGGGCACTGTTTCGGGCGGAGGCGTTTTTACTGCCGGGTGCGTGGTAACTGCCACTGCCGAGGCCGCAGCGGAATGGGCTTTTATTAACTGGACAGAATCGGGTGAAGTGGTATCAACTGAACCTCAGTATATTTTTACTGTCGACGCCAGCCGGGACCTTCAGGCTAATTTTCTGCATGTTTACGAGATTTCGGCCACCGACCTCCCGACAACTTCTGGATATACTACAGGAAGCGGGTTTTATATTGAAGGTGAAACGGTTACGCTAACTGCTTTTGCAAATGAAGGATATATGTTTACAGGCTGGACAGAAAACGACACCCGGGTTTCAGGCGACGCAGTATATGAGTTTATAGCTTCCGAAAACAGGATACTTATCGCGAACTTTCTGAGTACGGTCGGCATTCATGAAACAGAAGCATCAGGTTTTATTGCTTTTCCTAATCCCACCAACGGGCTTGTACAAATTAAATACAGTGATAAAAAAGAGAATGCTCCCGTAGGGAAATTAGAGGTATTTAACACATATGGAAAAATAGTTTTAACACTGCAACCCGAAACATCCGACGGACAAACTGAAGTTGACCTGCATGGGCTTACACCCGGTTCGTACTTTATACGGTTCGGACTAAAAAATGAGGAACCCCGGATAATAAAGGTGATACTAAAACAATGAGAATGAATTCGATAATCAATTAATTACAGCCAGGGCAAATCAACAAATCGTGAACATTAGCTTTACGAAGGAAAGTATAAAATGGACATGATTGCCAATAGTAAATCCAGGAAAAATACTCTTCCCAGTTTTAATCGGTGAGCATAAATAAGGAAGCATCATTCAATTAACAATAATTAAAATCTACTACCATAAACCAATGTAATTCATCGAAATACCACCAAATACCTTACAACATGAATATTCTGTTAATAGCATTAATTGTTACAGCACTTACAATTCTGTGTTTTGGAGGAAAAATATACAGGCATTTCCATAGTGCTGTAAAACAGCGGAAACCGGAAAAAAAATAATGTCCGGGAGCGTAAATCCATCATAAAAAAGTTTAACACTGATTCAGCTTTAAAAAAAATCCCGGAAGGAAAATCAGCCTGAAGAAGAATGTTTGTTTTGTTAATTATTATATTGCCCGATTAGTTAGTTTTTTTGGTTTTTTTGGTTTTAAAAGTGTCCTGGCGGTGTGGTTAAGCTTCCAGGCACTTTTATAATATATTGAGATTACTACAGCACATTAATATCGTATCTGATTAATTTACTTACACATACATCCATGTAGCTGTTTCAGCTACAGTTTTTATATATCCCCGACTACATACATTTCGGGGAATAACCGACACCATATCCTAAGCTAAACAAATACCTTTATGCAATATTAGATTTAATCCAGATTCAGCGTCATAAAACGTTGATTTTATAAAGTAAATCTGATCAATGATTTACGATTGAAAGATATCCTATCCTGATTTTATGGAGCGGATTCACCACTTGTTAAATGATGCGGTGATCTGTATTGAAACGTGCACTTCACTGTGCAAATAATTTGGGGAATAATACTACATATTCCGGTACAATGAATAAAAAAGGAACAAACTAAATACGCGACAATTATGATTTGGTATGCAAGAGTATTTAAAAAATATTTTGTTTTCAAAGGCAGGTCCAGCAAGTTGGAATACATGATGTTCAATATGTTGAATCTTATGATAATGGCAATTTTACTAATAATTGATTTCTGCATCAGCCTATTAGTTCCCGCACTTCCTTTCGGAATAGTTTCACCGATTTACCTGCTTGTAATAATAATCCCTTTTTTATCGTCAACAATAAGGCGTATGCATGATGCGGGCAAAGGCGGATGGCAGACTATTTTCCTGATAATACCGGTTTTGGGGATAATTTGGATAATAGATTTACTATTGAGTGATGGCGAGCCATACAGGAACATGCATGGCCCAGAGCTTAAAGAAGAGTAATTTCAGGGAAGAGATTTACCGCATTACTTAAAAATCGCTGAATTCAAATCAGGGTAATAAATCAGAAAGCAACTGACTTATTACTACTCCCCA
>CAZOXJ010000129.1:7191-11931 GCA_964583325.1 uncultured Lentimicrobiaceae bacterium | reverse complement strand
AAATGCCTGAAAACCCTATTGTTTCTGTTCACGATCACGGTGCCGGAGGGCATTTGAATTCACTTTCCGAACTGGTTGAAGAACAAGGCGGAACCATTGATATCAGTAAATTACCTGTGGGCGACCCGACTCTTTCGTTTAAGGAAATTGTTGGCAACGAGTCGCAGGAACGTATGGGACTTGTGATGAAAGCTGCTGATGTCGAAATCCTTCAAAAAGTAGCTGAACGCGAACGTGCACCGTTTTATAACGTGGGTAAAATTACCGGCGATATGAATTTTTCGTTCGTTCATTCCACTACAGGTGAAGCTCCAATAAATATGCCTCTCGAGAATTTTTTCGGGAAACCGCCACGCACTTTTATGCGCGACAAGGAAGTCACTGCCTCGTTCAGGAAGCCGGAATATGACGAAAAGAATCTTACTCATTACATTGAACAGGTTTTGCAGCTCGAAGCCGTTGCCTGCAAGGACTGGCTTACCAATAAAGTTGACAGGTCGGTTACAGGTCGTATTGCGCATCAGCAAACGGCCGGACCTCTGCAACTTCCGCTCAATAACCTGGGTGTTGTTGCCCTCGATTACCAGGGAGTTAAAGGCATTGCAACTTCAATCGGTCATGCCCCGGTTTCTGGACTGATTGATCCTGAAGCAGGCTCGGTGCTTTCCGTTGCCGAAGCGCTGACTAACCTGGTGTGGGCTCCGATTGAACAAGGTTTATCGGGTGTTTCGCTCAGCGCCAACTGGATGTGGCCTTGCCGCAACGAAGGCGAAGATGCCCGTTTGTACAAAGCAGTGAAAGCGATAAGTGAATTTGCTATCGGACTGGGTATCAATATCCCAACCGGGAAAGATTCACTTTCCATGACTCAGAAATACCCTGGCGGCGACACCGTTATGGCACCGGGAACTGTAATAATTTCTACGGTTGGCGAAGTAACTGATATCCGCAAAGTGATCAGTCCTGTTTTAAAAGAAAGTTATACTTCATCACTTGTTTATATCGATTTCTCGAAAAGTGATTTTAACCTGGGTGGAAGCTCATTTGCGCAGGCATTAAATCTGCTTGGCGGTGAAACTCCTGATGTAAAGGACGCTGAATATTTCCGCACTTGTTTCGAAGCGTTGCAGGAACTCATTTCAAAGGATATGATACTTGCCGGTCACGATGTTTCGGCTGGCGGATTAATCACAACCTTGCTCGAAATGACCTTTAGTCATAACACAATTGGAATGAACCTGAATTTCGATGATATGGGTGAAAACGATATCATCCGTTTGCTTTTCAGCGAAAAACCAGGTGTGGTGATACAGGTTAATGATCTCGATTTTGTAAGTATTTTCCTTCATGAAAAAGGAATTAATTACACTGTGATCGGGAAACCGGTTGCAGGAAATACACTGAATATTTCGCATCAGCAAAAGGACTATGCGTTTAATATTCATGCACTCCGCGACAAATGGTTCCGTACATCGTACCTGCTCGATCGCATCCAAAGTGGTGAAGCAAAAGCCAAAGAGCGGTTTGAGAACTATGCCGTTCAGGAAAGGAAATTTGTTTTCCCCGAAACATTTAGCGGGAAATACAGTCAGTTTGCAATTGATCCAAATCGTAAAAACCGTTCGGGAATAAAAGCCGCTATCATCCGCGAAAAAGGTGTAAACGGCGACCGCGAAATGGCCTGGAGCATGCACCTTGCCGGACTCGATGTGAAGGATGTTCATATGACCGACCTCATGAGTGGCCGCGAAACACTGGAAGATATCCGGATGATAGTCTTTGTCGGCGGATTTTCGAATTCCGATGTTCTCGGTTCAGCTAAAGGTTGGGCCGGAGCATTTAAATACAACGAAAATGCGCGTATAGCTCTCGAAAAATTTTATGCACGAAAAGATACGTTGAGCCTTGGTGTTTGCAACGGTTGCCAGGTGATGATCGAACTCGGGCTCGTAAATCCGGATCATCAGCAGAAAACAAAAATGCTGCACAATGCTTCAGGAAAATTCGAATCGAGTTTCCTTACGGTTGATATACTTGAGAACAACTCTGTAATGCTTAAATCCCTTGCGGGCAGCAAATTAGGTATTTGGGTTGCGCATGGCGAAGGTCAATTCAGTTTCCCGTATGCTGAAGAAAAATATAATATTGCTGCAAAATATTCGTACGGCAGTTATCCCGGAAATCCTAACGGTTCGATGTACGACGCCGCCTGTATTTTTAGTGACGACGGACGTCATTTGGTTATGATGCCACACCTGGAGCGCTCGTTGCTACCATGGCAATGGCCTTTGTATCCTGATGCACGAACAGCAGACGAACTTTCGCCCTGGATTGAGGCGTTTGTAAATGCACGCGAGTGGTTGAAATAGAATGGGCGATAAGTTACCCTGCAATTTCTTTTGGCAATTATAAATGGTTCGTTTTTGCTGAATCATTAAAACATAGCAATTTACAGATTTGTCGTATAAAGGTATATGGCAACAGTTTGTTGCTGAAAGAAACAATTCAGCCTGAAAGCCTACAGCCGATGCATATATCGCAGATTGTGTTTATAAATGAATGAATCAACCTCAAAATGGGAAAATTTATTTTGCTGAACGATTTGTCATTATCTTTGCTCCTTATTATTTAAAACATGAGTATTCATATCGAAGCAAAAGAAGGCGAAATAGCTGATTTTGTGTTACTACCAGGTGACCCGCTAAGGGCAAAACATATAGCCGAAAATTTACTTACCGATGCCGTTTGTTATAATAATGTACGTGGTATGCTTGGCTATACCGGTTATTACAACGGCAAAAGAGTTTCGGTGCAGGGAACTGGGATGGGATTGCCCTCACATATGATTTATGTTACCGAACTTATTAATGATTATAATGTAAAAACGCTTGTCAGGATTGGTACCTGCGGAGGTTTGCTCGAGGAGGTAAAATTACGCGATGTTATTCTGGCAATAAGCGCATCAACGGATTCGTTTTCAGTGGCACGGTATTTCCCGGGAATGACATTCGCCCCAACAGCAAGTTTCCGGTTAACACAACTGGCTGCTGCCAATGCTGTTAAAATGAATATGCCTGTAAAAGTTGGTAATATCCTTTCGTCCGATCTTTTTTACCATTTCCCGGAGGAAGGCGATGCGTATGAACTTTGGCGCAACTATGGAACCCTGGCCGTTGAAATGGAATCAGCAGGATTATATATGCTGGCATCCCGTTTGGGTGTCGAAGCTTTGTCGTTGCTCACAGTGAGCGATCACTTGCTAACCGGTGAGCATGTAAGTGCCGACGAAAGACAAACCAATTTTACTAACATGACCAAACTGGCTCTTTCGCTGGCGGAGTAAATTTTTAAAGAAGGTACAATATACAAATGATGATTTACGAATGGTCCTTTGATGACGATTTAGCTTTTTTAGTTACATTCCTCAATTTTTAATTCGTACCTCGTACCTCCCAAATCACGATTCCCAAATCCCAAATCACGATTCCCGATTCACAATCCCCAATCCCCAAATCCCACCCCCCACCCACATGCCCTGGTTTATCCTTTTCATCGCCGGATTATTCGAAATTGCCTGGGCTGTTGGTATTAAATACACCGAAGGCTGGACTCGCTTATGGCCATCCGTTCTGACTGTAATTGCTATGGTGGCATCGTTCTTCTTCCTTTCGCTGGCACTGAAACATTTACCTATGGGAACAGCTTACGCAGTGTGGACTGGTATCGGAACCATTGGCACTGTTGTTTACGGGATTATATTTTTTAAAGAACCTACTGATATCCTTCGTATTCTGTGCATCATGCTGATTATTTTTGGAATTGTTGGATTACGGATACTTGCCAAATAATAGAGTACTAAGGACAAAGAAAAATTAGGAGACACAAATTATGCAGAAAACCATTTTTGTTACAGGCGCCACAAGCGGTTTTGGAAAAGCTTGCGCACATTCATTTGCTCACGAAGGTCACCGCATAATTATTACTGGTCGCCGGGCCGACAGGCTGGAAACTGAAGCTGAAAACCTACTGAAAATGTATGGCGTTGAAGTCCTTACTTTGAACTTTGATGTCCGCGACCGCGATGCAGTGAAACAGGCTGTTGACAGCATTCCGCAAAACTGGCGCATAATCGATATTCTCATTAACAATGCAGGTCTGGCTGCCGGAAGCGATCCTTTGCAGGATGGCAATATGGATGACTGGGATACCATGATTGATACCAATGTGAAAGGACTTCTTTATGTAACTAAAAATATCTTCCCTTTGTTATTACAGAGCAAATGTCCTCATATTGTAAATATTGGCTCCATTGCAGGAAAAGAAGTATATGCAAAAGGGAATGTATATTGTGCTACCAAATTTGCTGTAGACGCGCTTACCCGTGCCATGCGGATTGATATGCTCAGCCATGGAATAAAAGTATCGCAGGTAGCGCCGGGCGCGGCCGAAACCGAATTCTCACAGGTACGTTTCAAAGGAGATCTTGAAGCCGCAGCAAATGTTTATAAAGGATTTAAACCACTTGAGGCAGAAGATATTTCCAGTGCAGTTTTGTGGATTACCAGCCTTCCGGCCCATGTTAATATCAACGATTTGGTGATAATGCCAACCTCACAGGCAAGTCCGGGTTATTTCAATAAAGTGCTGTAAAAAGTCCCAAGCTCCAAATCCCAAATTCCAAATTTCAAGGGGTTGACGAGCGTAATTTGGGGAATTGGGATGTTGGATTTGTGATTTTTA
>CAZOXJ010000129.1:2626-7091 GCA_964583325.1 uncultured Lentimicrobiaceae bacterium | reverse complement strand
GATCCAAATTCCAAAAACCAAATACCAAATTCCAAGGGGTTGACGAGCGTAATTTAGGGAATTGGGATGTTGGATTTGTGATTTTTAAAACCACTAAGGCACACAGAGCACTAAGAGACACTAAGAAATCATGATGGATTTGGGATTTGTGATTTAGCCTTGGTTTTTGGTTTTTGGGATTTGTGATTTGGCCTTGGAATTTGGAATTTGGAACTTGGAACTTGGTATTTGGTATTTGGACTTTTACCTTTTGGAACCACGCCCCCTCGTATTGTTAATAAAATCTTAAGGCTTACAGATGTTTCACATGTAATTTTATGATTATCTTTACAACGAATCGTAAACTCAAAGTCTCATTATGCAAGAAGTTACCCGCTTATTTGACATTCTGCCACATTACTCGAAGTCCTTTAAACCTAAAGATGATGTTCTCGCCGGCCGCGAAAATGGAAATTGGGTTAAATACTCAATTAACGATTATATCTCATCAGCCGATAATATAAGTTTCGGTCTGCTGAAACTGGGAATTAAGCCCGGCGACAGGGTGGCAACTATTTCGGGTAGCCGCCCCGAATGGAATTTGGTGGATATGGGAATTCAACAGGTCGGAGCCATTCATGTACCTATTTATCCAACCATCAGCGAAAGCGATTATAAATATATCCTGTCGCATGCCGAGGTTAAAGTGATTTTTGTTTCGGGTTGGGATACATACCGTAAAATAGAGCATATAGTAAACGATCTTCCCGGTCTTATCGGTATTTATTCATTTAAGCAGACCGAAGGCGTAAAAATACTTGGCGACCTTATCTCGTTGGGTCTTGAAAATCCTGAACCACTTAAAATTGAGTCTATTAAAGCTGGTATCGGCACGCATGATCTGGCAACAATTATTTATACCTCCGGTACTACAGGCCATCCGAAAGGGGTAATGCTCTCGCACGCAAATATTATTTCCAATTTCATGGCTGTGAAAGAAATTCCACCGGTAGGAGAGGAGGGAAGGGCGCTGAGTTACCTGCCTTTATGCCATATTTACGAGAGGATGCTGGTGTATTTGTATCAATATCGTGGTATCTCGGTTTATTATGCCGAAAGTCCGGCTACGGTTGGCGATAACCTTCGTGATATAAAACCTCATATCCTGTCAACAGTTCCGCGTTTGCTCGAAAAAGTATTCGATCGCATCATGAATTCCGGTCGTAAGCTTACAGGTATTAAGAAAATGATTTTCTTCTGGGCTGTGAATGTTGGAAAACATTACGAAATGTATGGTGCAAAAGGCCCTTATTATACTCTGAAACTGAAAATTGCACGAAAGCTTGTCTTCAGCAAATGGCAGGAAGCGCTCGGAGGAAACCTGAGAGTTATTGTTAGCGGAGGTGCTGCTCTCCAGCCCCGGCTTGCTCACATTTTCTGGGCAGCTGGCATTCCGGTGCTCGAAGGGTATGGCCTTACCGAAACTTCACCGGTTATTGCAGTTAATACATTTGAGCCCAACGGTGTAAAATTTGGTACAGTAGGTCCCATATTAAGAAACACGACAGTTAAAATTGCCGAAGATCATGAAATACTTTGTAAAGGTCCCGGATTAATGCAAGGATATTATAAGGAGCCGGAACTTACTGCGCATGCTATTGATAGCGAAGGTTGGTTCCATACCGGCGACCTGGGGAAAATTGAACCCGAAGGTCATCTGAAAATTACAGGCCGCAAGAAAGAAATATTTAAAACTTCTTTTGGCAAGTATGTCAGTCCCGAACTGGTCGAAAACAAGTTCAAAGAATCACCTTTTATTGATGCACTAATGGTGGTTGGCGAGAATCAGAAATACGCTGCTGCAATTATAGCTCCCGATTTTAACCATCTGCGCTCATGGTGTGAGATCAAAGGCATACCTTATACCACAAATACTGAAATGATTGCGCTGGAACGAATTCAGAAGCGGTATCAGAAAGAAATTCATAAATTCAATAAGCATCTTGGCGCTACTGAGCAAATAAAAGCTTTTGAGCTTCTCGACAGCGAATGGACGGTTGATTCAGGTGAACTGACAGCAACACTCAAACTTCGCAGGACTTTTTTGAACGGGAAATACAATACTACCATCGAAAAACTGTTTTCACGGCAGGAGGATTAATCAATGCTGTAGAGTTTTTCCGGCTGATTTCATTAAAAAGATTTCAACCCGGGAATTGTTTACTATAGTCGTTAGTAATTTCTAATAATCGCATAATCAATAACATATAAATCCAGGCTTTTGCGTCTTACTATTTTGAGAGTCTGAGGCTTATTGCTTTGCGTCGTCACGGTAAATAAAAATCTAACGCAGTATTGGTTGGCGCAATTGGTTTTATTGAGATTAGGAACTGGTTTGAAGCTCTGACAGAAAGCAATGATTTGTTGTTATGCGTTTTGTTTAGTATATTAGCGGTAATATTTTCATTATCAATCTAAGTTAGACCGATGAACGGAATTACCCGCATTTTCGATCTGCTTGAATTATCAGGCCAGCGTTATAAAGCTGAAGAAACGGTCTTGTACGGTAAGAAAAACGGAAAGGTTCTTGCAGTAGATTCCTCGACTTATCACCGCAATAGTTTTGTTCTCGCTCATGCGTTTATCGAATCGGGAATACAAAAAGGCGACCGTATTGCCACTATTATTAACAACCGCCCGGAGTGGAATTTTTTCGATATGGCCATCAGCCTTTGCGGCGCGGTTCAGGTTCCCGTTTATCCAACAATCAGTCCGGAACAGATTCAGTTTATTTTTAACGATGCTGCCATTTCTGGCCTGGTTGTAAATGATGCTTTTATACTCGAAAGAATTTCCGGTATTATCAGTGATGTTCCTTCGTTGAAATTTATAGTTTCAGTGGATCAAGTTTCCGGAGTGGTTTGTATGAATGATCTTTTGTTGGAATTTCAGCAGTTTTACCCGTCGGAGAAAGTAAGGGAAATGGCTGATAGCATCAAGGCGGAAGATTTGTTTTCGATAATTTATACTTCAGGTACTACCGGCAAACCCAAAGGCGTAATGCTTTCGCATGCCAACCTGGTGAGTAACTTCACAGCGCTTACCGAAATTCTGAAACAACAACCGGCGCAGAGGGCCGCTAGTGTATTGCCATTGTGCCACATTTACGAAAGGATTCTTAATTACACCTATCAGAATTGTGGAACGGCTATCTGGTATATTGACGGTTTTGATAAAATTAAAGAAGAACTTACCGAAGCAAGACCTGATATTTTTTGTGCTGTTCCGCGGATCCTGGAGAAACTTTTTGATGCCATCATGGCAAAGGGTCGCAGCTTAAAAGGTATTAAACGAGCTCTTTTTTACAGAGCCATTGCTATCGGACAGCAATATGAACCTGATCAGGAATTTTCGCTGTTATACAAATTTAAATTGGCCGTTTACCGCAAACTGGTATTCAAAAAATGGCACGAAGCATTAGGTGGTAACCTGGTTTCAATTGTATCGGGCGGGGCCAGCCTGAATCCGCGAATTGCCCGTATATTCTGGGCTGCAGGGTTTAAGCTTATGGAAGGATACGGACTCACCGAAACATCCCCGGTTATTGCTGTCAGCAATTTTCTGAACGGTGGCGCACGCACCGGAACTGTCGGCCCCGTGCTACCCGGAGTTGAACTTAAATTTGCTCCCGATGATGAAATTCTGGTCCGAGGTCCCAATGTAATGATGGGCTACTACAACCGTCCTGAGCGCACTGCCGAAGTTATCGATTCCGAAGGCTGGTTTCATACCGGCGATATAGGCCATATGGTCGATAATAAGTTTTTGCAGATCACTGACCGGAAAAAGGAAATGTTTAAAACCTCAGGCGGCAAATATGTTGCCCCCCAGGTACTGGAAAACCGCTTTAAAGAATCAGCTTTTATCGAACATATCCTGGTTATTGGGGAAAACCGCAAACACCCTGCTGCTATTATAATTCCTTCATTTGATTACCTGAAAAGCTGGTGCAGAGTGAAGGATATCCCTTATGGTTCTGATGATGATATAATAAGACATTCAAGAGTGATTCACCGTATTGAAGAGGAAATCTATGAGATTAATCAGTATTTCGGCCATCACGAGCAGATAAAAAAGTGGGAAATTATTACAGACCGTTGGAGTGCCGATTCCGGCGAATTATCACCCACCCTTAAACTCCGTCGAAAATACCTGGTTGGGAAATACGGAAAGTTAATAGAGGAAATGTACGAAAAACCTTAGGAGGAAATACCAAAACCCAAATACCAAAACCCAAATTCCAATTATCAAGATCCAAACTTCAAGGCCAAATCACATATCACAAAAACCAAAAACCAAAGGCCAAGGCCAAATCACAAATCCAACCTGACTTCTTAGTGTTTCTTAGTGCTCTCAGTGCCTTAGTGGTTTAAAAATTCACGTAATCCAAATTCTATAATCCAATACCTGAAACTCTTCAAAACTC
>CAZOXJ010000129.1:0-2526 GCA_964583325.1 uncultured Lentimicrobiaceae bacterium | reverse complement strand
CCTGAAACTCTTCAAAACTCCAAACCCTTCAAACCCGAAACCCTTCAAACCCGAAACCCTGCTTGCAACAGGCAAGTCTTCAATCCCGCCCCCATCCTAATGCAAGATCTTAAAAACCAGCTCTTTTAGTAGCTCTCCCTGGTCGACAGAGTAATTGTCGATACCTAAAGCACGTGTGTTGCATTCGCGCAGCCAGCTTATGATATCCATAACTTTTTTTGCATTATAATTCCGGTATGCATCAATATAATCCTGCTTGGTATAGAGCGATATTTTGGCTTTACTTATAATAGCTGATTCCGATTTGTCGGGCAATGAATGGATAAGCAATACCTTACTGAAAAAGTTGAACAGCATAGGTATGGTTTTGAAAATTGAATTCTCGCCCGGATTCAGCGCAAAATGGTTTGCTATTTTATTAGCAACAGTGATATTTTTTTTAGCTAATGCTTTTTGAAATTCAAAAATATTGTAGTCCTTACTTATACCAATAAATTGTTCTATCGATTCCTCCGTTATTGCCTTGGTCCTGGTAAGATTGATATAAAGTTTGCTTAATTCGTTGTTGATTTTTTCGAGGTTGTTGCCCAGGAATTCCACCAGCATAATGGCCGCTTTATCCGAAATGGAATATCCGCTGTTTTTAACCTGTGCGGTTATCCAGGCCGGCAATTCACTTTCGTATTTTCGTTTCGATTCAACGGCAACCGCTTTATCCGATGCTGAAACCGCTTTCAGTAATTTGGCGGGAATTGTTTTGTACTTATGAGCTATAACGAGAACCGTTGATGGCTGTGGGTTTTTAAGGTACGAAAGCAATAATCCCACCGTTTCCTCCTTTTTAAGATCCATATCCTGTGCTTCGCGCAAAACTACTAGTTGCCTGTCGCCGGCCATCGGGAATTGCTTGCTCGAATTTACGACCATGGCTGCCGTTGAATCGCGACCGTACAAAACATACTGATTTAGCTCTTTCTCAATATCTGTAAGCGTATTTTCGGTCAGGTAATCAGTAAGTTCGTCAATAAAATAGGGTTCCTCGCCATAAAAGAGATATACGTTGGCGAACTCCCTTTTCTGAAGATCTTTGACTAACTGAAAGTAGGTTGATGTCATTGCGTGGGATGCAGATAAAAAGGTTTTGCTGTTAAAATTTCAGATGCTTTACTGTAATGCGGGTTTCAATAAGTTGTTTCAGCGATTCGATACCGATTTTAACATGGTTTTCCATATAGTTCTCTGTAACTATTTTATCACTCTGTTCAGTCTTTACACCGCTCGAAATCATCGGTTGGTCCGAAACCAGCAACAACGCACCTGTCGAAATATAATTGGCAAAACCTACAATGAAGATAGTTGCAGTTTCAAGATCGATAGCCATAGCCCGGGTACTCTGGAGGTAATGCTTAAACTCTTCATCATGTTCCCAAACTCTGCGGTTGGTGGTATATACAGTACCGGTATAATAGTCGAGGCCCATATCGCGAATGGTGGTCGAAATAGCTTTCTGCAGGTTAAAAGCCGGAAGTGCCGGAATTTCGGGTGGGAAATAGTCGTCGGAAGTACCTTCGCCCCTGATAGCTGCAATAGGAAGTATATAATCGCCTAATGCATTGATATGTTTCAATCCGCCACATTTACCCAGGAAAAGGCATGCCTTTGGATTAATGGCTCCCAGCAGATCCATTACCGTAGCTGCATTAGCGCTGCCCATGCCGAATTTAATCATCGTAATATTACCTGCGGTAGCGCTGGGCATCGATCTGTCTCTGCCGCGTATTTCCGCATTGTTAAGCCTGGCAAAGGTTTCGAGATATGCCCCGAAATTTACCAATAATATATATTCGCCAAAGTCACCAAGTTCAGTCCCGGTGTATCGGGGCAACCAGTTTTCTACTATCTCCTTCTTTGTTTTCATTATTCAAATTGGCTTTAAATAAGTATTACAGGCAAATTTAGATTTTTTAGCCATCTTTGCAGTTGTTTCGTTCAGGTTTTTTCCGAAATGTTGATAAAATGCAGCCTTTAAACTTTCCTCATTTCGATTTCAAAGTACAGGATTTAAATAACCGGCAGGAGATTTATGACCCGGTTCGCCACAAATATGTGACTCTAACTCCTGAGGAATGGGTGCGTCAGCATCTTATCGCTTACCTTATACAAGTAAAGGGATATCCGATTTCGATAATCGGAGTGGAAAAACAACTTATACTGAATAAAAAGCTGAAGCGTTTTGACCTGGTGGTATTCTCACGCAAAGCCCAACCATACATACTGGTGGAATGCAAAGCGCCCGGGGTGCAAATAACCGAGAAAGCTTTTGATCAGGCTGCCCGTTACAATATGCTCTTAAAAGCTGAATATTTTCTGATTACTAATGGCCTCGAACATTACCCTTGCCGGCTTGATTACGAAAATAAGAGGTATATTTTTATTGAAGATATTCCGGACTTTGAACCTAAGGCAGGTGTTGATCTGGTTTAAAAAGGTAACTTACTTATACTTTAACAACATTGCATAAAAAAA
>CAZOXJ010000128.1:0-12188 GCA_964583325.1 uncultured Lentimicrobiaceae bacterium | reverse complement strand
CCGCCCGAACCGGTCATATCCTTGTTCAACGTCCAGCCTTGCCAGCCGCCATTGTCTTTGTTTTTGCCATCGCCATTCCACCAGTTATCGGAGAATATTGCTGTATCACCACCACCTTGGTATGAGTATCCCGCGGCTAGTTTGCAATTTGTAAAATCACCTGCAATTTCGAACTGGAAGCCATAAAAAGCACCAAGGCCCATTACAAAATGGCCTTTATCCTGGGTTACTGCTTTTACCCAGAAACTGAGGGTGAAATCAGGATTCATAAGCTGATCGCCGTTAGGAATTTCGATAATACTGGTTATGCCGTTAAATGTGGCAGCTTTCCCTGCAGCTGTGCTGTGCGAAGCGGTATACGAAACTGCAAGAACGGAACTTGCGTCGAAAGATCCGATCTGATCGTCGGCATTGTCTTCAAAATTCCAATATGCGATCTGTCCCGAAGGAGCAAATGTACCGATAGTAGTGAATGACCTATCAAGAGCAGTAAGTGATTCGCCATCGGTTGATTTAATGGTTGCTGCAAAGTTCATTTTGAAAAGTGCTCCGTTTGCCAATGCTTCGGTAGGTACTATGGTTATTTGATTCCCGGCAACAGTAACTGTAAGAGGAATTGCGGTATCGTCGTAATCTCTCATCATAGTGATACTGTTATTGTTTGCAGTAGCAGCATCAACATCGGTGGAGAAAGTAGCAACGATGGTTGGATTAACAGGCACGGTGCTCGGTGCCACTGCGCCATTCATGTCAATGTCGCCGGCCACGAGTGTTTGAAGTGTAAGAGCCGTAGGATCTTTTTTACAGCTGTTCATTCCGACAAGCAATACTACTGCCAGAATAAGTGTACTCAGATAAGCAATCTTGTTTTTCATAGGTTGAATTTAATTAGGGGTTTGACATTATTGATTTGTATTCAGTTACCAATTTGGATTTTGAAGTAATGAGCCTTGCGAGATATCGATTTCACTCTGCGGTATCGGAAGCAATTCATGCTGCCCGGTTTTAAACCCTAACGGACCTAAAACATCTGCCGCTTTTCCTGTTCGCACAAGATCCCAGAAACGGTGGCCTTCCATAGCCAGTTCGTGACGACGTTCGGTAAGGATTTTATTGCGTAATTCAGTTTTATCGGTTGTTGTTACATCTGGTAAAATAGAAGGATCTCCCTGGCGGGCACGTTCTCTTACCTTGTTCAGATAAATTAACGCTTCACCTGGTTTATTGTTTTCATTGAGTGCTTCGGCAGCCATCAATAAAACATCAGCGTATCTTAAAATCCTGCGGTTATGGTTCCATTGCGAAGGTACATCGTTGCCCGGAGTCCATACTTTGCGGTTATAACATTCGGTTTCCAGTATATTACCGTTTGCATCTGTTGTAACATCGGGTGTAAGACCATCGCCTGCAATTACTACTCCATCGAGTACATCGCCCAGGTCTATTATTGTTCCTTTTAAACGTGGGTCGCCGGCTTCGAACGAATTGCGGAGGTCAGGTGCAGGGCGGTTAAATCCCCAGCCTCTGTTCGGCGTTCCTCTCACTCCCTGCACGTTAGCATATTGATTGCCAGCTTCGGCTTCGACACCTAACGCGCCGATTTCGAAAACGGACTCAATGCCATGCTCTCCATTTACGCCGTTTGCATTAATAAAATCAGGCTCTAAGCCATAAATTTCCGAATTTATTACTTCCATGGCATATTTTTCGGCATTCGGGAAATCGCCTTTGAAAAGATAAACTTTTGCCAGTAAAGCTTTTGCTGCTCCTTTGGTGGCCCGGCCAAGTTCTGCCGGAGGGATATCAGTTTTTTCGGTTAGATCGGTAATCGCGGCAAGCAGATCTTCTTCTATCTGTTTGTAAATATCTTCTTTAGAGGAACGTTCGAGCTTTATTGGTGGATTAAGTGCTGTTACCAACGGAACACCACCCCATGCCCTTACAAGGTCGAAATAATAAAGTCCGCGTAAAAATTTAGCTTCAGCAATATACCTGCTTTTTAGAGTAGCATCCATTTCGATACCCGGAACTTTCTCAATAACCACGTTGGTCCTTTTAATTCCTTCATAAAGCGTTGCCCACCAGGAAGCCAGCTCGCTGCCTGTAGTCGTAAACCCGAAATTGTCGTATGGCCCGATAGTGGACGCCTGATCGTTGGGATTACTGCCTTTTCGGGCATCGTCGGACATAATATCCAGAATTGGAAATGTGCCTGAGTGATATCCTACATTACGCAAGGTTGCATAGGTTGCATTAGTGGCAAGCAAGGCATCTGAAGCCGAAACAGGGAATGTATTCTGTGTGAGGTCACCCTGGGGTTCTTTGTCAAGAAAGGTTTCGCATCCCGAAAACGTAACTGCAAGAGTAACTGTAAGGGCCGAAATATATGTTTTTATATAGTTTCTCATGTCCGTTAGAATGTTAAGTTGATACCAAAGGAATAAATGGCGGTGATAGGATAAATGCCGGTATCAATACCGTTGGATAACACATCGTTGCTTCCGATTTCGGGAGTATAACCTGTAAATTTAGTTAAGGTGTAGATGTTGTTCCCTTTTACATAAACCCTGCACTGCTGCATGTGAATTTTTTCGCTCAAAGCCATTGGAAGGCTGTAGCCGATTACCAGGCTCCTGAGTCGCATGAATGATCCGTCCTGAACATACTTATCGGATGGGATATAATTGTATCCGCCAAATGTAGCGCGTGGCTCAGTGTTACTTGTGCCCGGGCCGGTCCAGCGATCCATAACATGCTGCTCAAAATTATAAGCATCAGGGCGAACTACTTCCTTCCCGTTAAATATTTTATTCCCGGTTTGCCCCTGCAGACTAAAGGAAAAATCGAAACTATGGTAAGTGAGTTCCACGTTTAATCCGAAAATCATTTTTGGAATGGGCGAACCCAGGTTGGTACGGTCGTCGCCATTAATAATATCATCGCCGTTTACATCAACGCGGCGGAGATCGCCAACCTGTGCATCGCTGGTATGCGGATAAGCATCCAACTCATCCTGTGATTGGAATATGCCATCCGTTTTATACCCCCAGAATGAGCCGATCGGCAGGCCTTCGCGGCTTTGAGTTACGTAACCGTAAACGTTACCACCATAAAGCAAAGAGTCGATACCGGCGTTGCCACCTATGCTAAGCACTTCATTTTTTATGGTTGATGCCAGAAGTCCAACACTATAACCAAGCTCGCCGATTTTATCGCGCCAGTTGATATTGGCTTCCAATCCGCTGTTTAAAACTTTCCCTGCATTATACGTTATTTTTTGTCCCTGTCCATTTCCAAGGAATCCAGGAGTGGAAAGATCAACAAGAATATCGTCGGTAATGCGGTGGTAATAATCGAATTCACCGGTCAGCCTGTCGTTGAGTAACCCTATTTCAATACCAATGTCGGTTTGAGTGGTGGTTTCCCATACCAGGTCGGGGTTACCGCTTTTAGCATACGAAACTGCCGGATACTGAATATCGCCCTGCCCGAAGACAGCCATCAGGTTTTGGGTAAGCGAAAAGCGGTTGGAGTAAGCTATTTTCTCATTTCCAATTTTACCCCAGCTGGCGCGTACTTTCAGCTTGTTGATGGCCGAAACGCTTTTCATGAAATCCTCTTCCGATACATTCCATCCGGCTGCAAACGAAGGGAAATTGCTGTAGCGGTTCTCCTTCGCGAATTTTGATGAACCATCGCGGCGGAAAGTGGCGGTAAGTATATATTTGTTGTCAAAAGTGTAGTTAGCCCTGAAAAGGTATGATAACATCGAATAGTACTGATTAATATCAACACCGTTACCGAAATTGCCATTTATTCCACTGCCAAACAGATTGTTATACTGCAGGTACCAGAAATCTTCGCCATCACGGATAATATTTTCGCCCGAAGCATTCATGTATTCGGAGGTAGTATTCTGCATGGTATAGCCGGCTAACGCATTGATTGAATGTTTGCCGATTATTTTATTATAGTTAAGTGTGTTTTCCCATAGCCAGGTCAGGTTTTCGGAAGTTCCTTTCGAAAGGCTGCTTTTGGTGTGTTTCTGCATGGATTCAGTACCATCGTAATATAATACTGTGTATGCGGGCGAAAAATTTTCATTTTTATTGTACCCGGCATCAATACCAAAACTTGATTTTGCAGTAAATGCATCGAGGAAAGTAGCCTCCAGAAATAAATTTCCTACTGCCCGCAAACCTTTGTTAAAACTATTGTTATACTCAATACTAGCTAAAGGGTTACCAACTCCGGGTACCCCGGCAAAACTTCCGTCGGCCCTGTATGGTTCGAGCGTAGGCCAGGCACGGTATGCCTGAAATGTAACGTCTGGCGAATTTTGCTGTTTATACGGCGAAATGGTGATATTGTTGCCGAATTTGAAGTGATTGGTGAGGTTGTAGGTGTTGTTAAATTTCAACGTAATACGCTCATAACCCGATTTATCAACAATCCCTTTCTGATTAAAATAGCCGATGCCTATATAATACTGTGTCTTTTTGGAAGAACCCCATGCCGATAGCTGATGGTTGTTGATAGGAGCAGGGTTGAAAACAAGATCCTGCCAGTCGGTGTTTGGAACAGCATCAATGTTATTGTAATTCGGATCACCGGGTATTTCGTTGGCAATGGTCGCAAATTCCTTCCCGTCGAGCAAATCGATTTTCTTCGACAGGTTTTGAATGCTGTATTCGCCCGAATAGCTGAAATTGGTTTTTTCTTCGCCGATTGTACCGGTTTTGGTTGTGATAAGGATAACTCCGTTAGCTCCCCTTGAACCATAAATAGCGGTAGCGGAAGCATCTTTCAGGATTTCCATCGATTCGATATCGGCGGTATTCAGGAACGAGATGTTTTCGAGAATAACACCATCAACCACATAAATAGGAGAGGAGTTGTTAAATGTGCCTACCCCGCGTATTCTTACCGATGGCGTTGCTCCAGGCGCACCTGAAGTACTTGTAACCTGCACACCGGCAACTTTTCCCTGTAAGCTTTGTTCGGGGTTTAGCGATGTTACTTTAGTGAGTTCTTTTGCTTTCACCGATCCGACCGAGCCGGTGAGATCGCTTTTGCGAACGGTTCCGTAACCGATAACAACAAGTTCGGAAAGCATTACTTTGCTGGGCTCCAGCGCAATTGTAAAAATACTCTGGCTGCCGATTGTAATTTCCTGTGTTTCGTAGCCGATAAAAGATATTACCAATACCGCATCTTCAGCTGCAACATTTAAAGTGAATTTTCCATCAATATCAGTGGAAGTGCCTTTTGTGGTTCCTTTTACCAAAATGGTTGCACCGGGTA
Organism: uncultured Lentimicrobiaceae bacterium; assembly: GCA_964583325.1. GTDB lineage: Bacteria > Bacteroidota > Bacteroidia > Bacteroidales > UBA4417 > UBA4417. The sequence goes on along the minus strand of CAZOXJ010000128.1, from coordinate 6,884 downwards.
AAGTTTCCTTCGTATCGGAGGCTGTTACCTGCCCCCCGATAGGTCGGGCCTGGGCATACGATTGTGCAACGGGGCCCATAATAAGCAAAAGCAACAATACTATTGTTATTAAATTGTTTTTTGAATGATCTGATCGTAACGTTTTCATCATACTATTGGTATTTAGTTGGTAAAATATGATTAGGAGAATGGTTATCGCTACATTAATAACAAGCAGATTGCAGTTAAGTCTGTATCTAACTGTAAAGTTAAACTGAATCCAACAATACTTTGGTTTTTTTCAGGATTGGATGTACAAATAAAGTATCTAAATCCTTCATATCAAACAAATTTAAATTCATCACTGTTACTACAAGAAGTCAGATAGTTATTCGTACACCTATACAATACTACTACATCATGGTTTTATTGTTTTTTAATAAACTGAATATCAAATTTATAGTAAATTATTTTTATGATTTTATTTTACGCGATTTAACTTTTAACAGTTCGAATGAGAAACAGGTTTTTTGTTCGGAGTTGATTGCATTGTAAATAATATATATTTATCGTCTGTAGAAAATAAAATTATTTATAAAGAAAATTTGAAACTTTACTTTTTTATCGAATAGGATGTGAATATGAATGATGGATTTTACTGAAAATCCGACAATACAAATTACCAGGTAGTTATGATTATTGTTTGAATACCCCTGTTTTTATTTTCCTCATTTTAAAAGGAGGCTTTGAAAGTTATCAGAACTGCATAATATAGTTTACAAGGTTGTCATCGCTCGAAAGAGCCAGGCGTTTGCGTAGCCGGTACCTTCGTATTTCCACCCCGCGGAGCGAAATATTAAGCAGAGGGGCAATTTCTTTCGACGAAAGGTTTAATTTCAGGTAAGCACAGAGCTTTAAATCGCTTTGCGTCAGGTCAGGAAAGGAAAGTTTCAGCCGTTTAAAAAAGTTTTCATGTGCCTGATCAAACAATGCTTCGAAAATCTCCCAGTCGTTATCGTTCGAAATATTTTTATCAATGAGTGTACTCAGCCTTTGCAGATACCTGGCAGGGTAGCGGGGGCCAAGTTCTTCCTTCTGTTTTTCGAGTTCATCCTTTATCTCGATCAGTACTTCATTCTTACGTATTATCGAAATGGTTGAATCGGCTAATTGCATGTTTTTATGCGATATCTCAGCCTGTAGTTTTTCATTCTGAAGCTCAATTATTTCCTGGGCAGCATGTTGCTTTTCCATTTCCCGCTTTTTATCGGCAATAAGGCGCAGTTTTTCGTGATGTTTTTCGATACGCCTGCGATAAAAAATCTGGCTAACAAGAATTCCTCCAAATAATATCAATACATATATGATAGTGGCGGGTACCGAAGCATACCATGCCGGATTTACAGTAAATTTCATAACTACAGGCTCAGTTATGGCGCCGTTGCGGGTTAGCGTACGCGCTTCGAACCTGTATTTGCCCACAGGAAGTCGTGTGTATTCAACCCGGGCATGTTCCGACCATTTGCTCCAACTGCTGTCAATCCCGATGAGCCTGTACTGAAAAAGCCTGTTCGAGCAAGGATTTTTAAGCGAAGAAAAGGAAATAGCGATGTTATTGTAGGAGTTGTTAAGCGTTTTTGAAGACTCCGAAGGGTTGACCTTACGCAGATCGCCATTGGCATTCCAGCTTAAAAAATCACGGATTACGAGTTCGGTCCAGTGCGTATCGGAACTGCCGTAAAAAGCTTTATTGAAAACAGCAAAGCCGTTATCCAGGCATATCAGGTGCAGGTTATCGGTAAGGGGAACAATATTCTCATAACTATCAACCAGGTTAATCTTATATTGTGGCAGGATCAGCCGGTATTGCATTTGCGGTTTATTCTTCTGTATGTTAAAAAGAGCTGCTTCATCTTTTTTCAGGAACCAGTAATTGTTTTCATCTACCTGTATTATGGATGTTGCTGACTGAAAATCACTCAGGGCGGCATTGAAACCTGAATACGGAATTATTTTCTGGTTAAGATCGTCCCAGGTAAAAAATCTTTCGCCGTTTGAAAATACAATCCGGTTCGAAATTTTAAAAACCCGTATATTAAAATCTGAGGGCAGGCCATCTTTTACACCATAAATATGTTTTTCGGTCACCTTATCCAACTGATCCGACAATCGAAGCCGATAAAGTCCTTTTATAGAATGGCCGATCCAAATATTCCCTAAATGGTCGGCCTCAATAAATCGTGCCGGTTCAATAAAGCCATCCACCTCTTGATAAAATTCCCACGAATCGCCTTTTTTCTTGTAAATCACCAGGCATGAATAGGTGCTTTGCAGAAGATACTCCTGACCTTTCAACGTGATTTTTTGTAACATATAGCCGCCGCTTACTTTGGATATTCTCTTAATCGATTTACCTTCAATAATATAGGTGCCATTGGTGTGTCCGCAAAATAAAACTCCGTCGATTACCTTGAGTTGCCAGACCTGTCCTTGCGAATTATCCATAAATCCGTTATACTCAAATTGGTCGCCGACTTTTGTGTAAGTAAAAATCCCACGATTGGTGCCAACATACAAAATGTTTTTCCATAAGGCAGCCGTGTAAACAGCTCCGAGAGCTTCGTTTTGAGCAGGGTATACATCTATCGGGTTGTCAAACGAAATATTGTCGATGCCGTTATCGAGTCCAACCCATAGACTGTGGTCGCCACCATTAACAAGAGAAAGGACGGTATTATTCTGCAGATCATTTTCGCTGTGCAGGTGGTTAAGTATTTTTCCGTTGTAATCGAGTATAAATACCCCTTTTACAATAGTTCCGAATACTATTTTGTTTTCAAAAATAATTCCGTTGTTAATCTGATTTTCTTTCAATAGAGTATTGGCTTCGACAGCCCAGGGAGTAATGTTTTTTCCATCGAAAACAAAAACCCCTTTCGATGAAGTACCAACCAGAAATGTTCCGTTTTTATACGGAAGCATTGTTTTAACTTCGGTGCCAGCCAATAATTGGCTGGAGCTGACAATAACCAGTTCGTCATTAATTAATTCATACAGAGTCCCCTGCACTGTTTGGGTGAAGAGCCGGTTATCAGCTTTAAGCAAAAAAACAATCGTTCCGGGAAGTTTAATGCTTTTTACCGTATGCTGATCATAAACAAAAATGGATGCGAATCCCTGGAAATATACCTTTTTCCCTAGTTGTACGATTTTCCATATTTCATGATTGTGAAGTTCGAAATCTTTAAGCAAAGGCACTAACGAATTGTATTTCAGCCCAAGCTTTTCATCTCTTTTCCAGAAACCGAATTCTTCGTGCGACCCCGAGTAAATCACCCCGTCGGGCCCGGCAGATACTGAGCGCATAATGGTGCGGGAGGGCAGGGGATACAGTTTCCATTGAACACCGTCGTATACCATAAGCCCGTTGTTGTTGGCTGCATAAACAAAACCTTGTTTGTCCATGTCAACCGACCAGTTCTGGCTGCCTGCACCATAAGCGTTGCGTGTGTAATGGGTTACCAGGCATGAGGATTGCGCCAATGAACCCTTTGTACTTAAAAAAGTAAGTACACAGCTGATAACTAATGTTTTAAGGTTTATTTTCATTCGCTCATGAAATAGAAATCACTGGTTCGGATGATTGCGGATAAAATTAAAATATTTCCTTCGCAATCCATAAATTATGTTTAAAAAAGAAATAACGGAGATTTCCTCAGTTAATCCCATCAAAAAAGCCACACTGTTTTAGGGTGTGGCTTAAATTAATACGGACGTTGAATTTTATTCGACTGTAATTTCATCGATTAACAACCATGCTTTTTTACCGGCGCCTGGATGATTATCCGGACAGGTACCACGGTTGAATACCAATATCCGCATGTGCGAAGCTTCTGTTTCGGGGAAACTGATTGTGAGATCGGTTCTTTTGGCAGGGATATTCCATAAGTTGTCATCCACATCTACGATTCCTGCCGGTTTAAAATTAATTCCGTCAGCCGAAGTTTCAACAATAACAGAGCGAGGTGCAAATATCCATGCTTCGCTTTTTTGAAGGTAGCCAATTGTTACTTTCGAGATTTTGAATTTACCTTCCAGCGTAACTATAGCACTCAGGTTTTCGCCTTCATAACCCAGCCAGTTGTATCCCGGAGTATTGGCCGAAGCTTTTTCGCCATCAGTGAGGGTAGTGCCGAAGCGTGCTTTGTATTTATCGGCAGGCTGCGAAACACTTACAGGTTTGCCAAAAGATACAGGGATTTTTACCGTTTTGACATCACCGGACTGTTTCCCGTTTTTATAAGCTACTGCTTTTATGGTAGCCGGCAAATCTATTTCGAATGAATTGATGTAACTGCTGCTGCTTGCAGATGGTGTTTTCCCATCGATCGTATAATTTACATTCAGGCTGTCGCGAACTGGAGTAATTGTAACTTTCGCTTTATTACCGCCGGCATAGGTCATCGAAATCTGTACGTCAGGAATATTTTCAGCAATATATTCAATGGCAGCCTTATATAGGGTGACAGCGTAAACATTAACATCACCTGTGGTTGGTGCTTTTGTGAGCGATCCGGATTTGTTTATCCAGGTAGTTTCCCATTCATTGAGGTTGAGGGCTTCGCCACTTTGAAGTGAATTCGCATAAGCAGTCCAACGGCCCAGATAATAACCTCTTATGAGTCCGCTCCATACTTTTGATGCATAATCGTGAAGTGCCGGTGTGGAATTGGTTCCCCACTGTGTTAACAGGCGTTTTGCGTTGGCTTCGAAATAGTCGGATTCTTCTTTGGTATATCCGTATTTCCGGGCGTTATCTATCAATCGTTCAAGGCGCTGGTTAGGAATTGTAGCGGTAAGGGCGTCCATCATAACCATAAGTTCAAATGCCCTGTCGAAAGTGCGTTTGCTTTCAGCTTTTAGCCCAAGGTGATGCAAGTCGAGAGCTCTTTGTAAAAGGATATCTGTTTTGTTTCCTGCAAACTGGGTTATAACCTGGGCAAGGTCAACTTTGAAGACCTGGTTTGTGCCATGTTCCTTTATCGATTTTATAAATAAGTCAGCAGCCATGTTAAAACCGTAATCGTCGGCTACATTTACATTTGGACTGTATGGCGGACGGGCCTGGTATAAGTTAAGGGCATGTTCGTTTTTCCGGGTGTAAACTGATCCCAACAGCGACATCCAGGCATCGGTGATAGTTGCATCTGTTTTTCCGTAACGCTGCCTGGTGAATTCGGGGAAGTATTCTTTAATATTTATTTCTTTGGAAGTCCAGGAAAGCTGGGTAAGCAGCTCATAAATAACTTCATTGTTTTCAATTCCTTCAGGCGAAATGCCGAATCCGGACAGATTGCCTTTTTTAGGGTTCGAAAGCATTTCTTCCGGATTACAGGAATAAAAATAAAGATCGCCGCCTATTTGTGAATTACCTCCATAATTAGGAACTACACCGTAAATCCATGGCTTACCGTAAAAACCTTCGTGCTTTTTCCAACCGGCGAAATTTTCATTTGCCATGTCAATGATGATCATTTTATTATCAGGCACAAGGCTGAGGAATGCTTTTACTGTATTTTTATCCCAGTATGCCTGGTTGTGCGAAAATACCGTGCCCGGCATTACCCATATGCCTTCGGGATCGGCTGCAGCAATTGCATCGGAAATTGATTTGCCATACATAGCCAGTTCGCTTTCACGGTTTGCGGCCGCTACTGGAACCTCATTTTCGTTAAACGGGTCGGCCAGGAAATAATTTACAGTATTGTAAGTGCGTTTGTATTCGTTGATAAAATTCTTACCAATGGTAACAAAATCAGATGTTCCCGGAGCCAGGATGTAGGATTTATTATCGGCCGGGAAATTGGACCAACCTTTTAATTCGCGGAGTTGAGCTGCAGGATTTATCCGTGAGTAAGCGGCCGGAACTATACCTGCAAAACCGGGAACAACAGGCTGCATGCCAAGTTGCTTCATACGGGTAAGGACCTGTTTTTGAAGTTCCATCGACTGATCGATATAGGATTGAGGAAGTGGTCCGTCGTGTTTCGAAATATTACCCTTACGCTGCCACGGAAGAAAAGCCGGGCCTGTAAAAAATGGCGCCAGTTCTTCGTCGGTCATGCCCATATCTTTGTAAACTTTCTGCCATATGGCTTCCTGGCCTGTCATAGCCAGTGGCATATTTATACCATGCAATGCCATCCAGTCAAGTTCTTTTTCCCAATCAGCAAAATGCCAGAAAGCGGTGCTGTAACCCGAAGCATTTGAACTATAATATTGACGGAATTTGTAAGGCGAAACAGTACGTGGTATGTTTAAATCCGGTAAGTCTTTAGGTAATTTAATGTCCTGGCTGCTCCAGGTGTACTGCACGTTACAGGCTTTGCGCATATAATCGTAAGCGCCGCGGGTCATTGCTATGGTGCTCGATCCTTTCACCTGCACTTTGCCGCCTACGGCTATCACTTCGTAAACATCGAGGCCATTTTCGGAAGGTATTTTTTCAAACAGGAATGATGTCGATTTCATCCCGACGGTGCGCATAAGAACCTGTTTGGCAGCCATGATCTCTTTATCAGAGTTATCCTGCACATTTTTCTGTGCAATAGTAATAAATGGTAGAGTTGCTAATAATGTGATTAACAATAAGTAAGTGTTTCTCATTTGAATTTTATTTGGGTGGCAAAGATAGTATATTGGGTTTAAAAACGGCAATATCCGAGCGATAGTATAAGATTAAGGTTTTTTAACAAAGGTATCATCGCGTAGAGACGCGATGTTCGCGTCTCTGACCATCCGGCATTTACCGGATATTTCGTACAGACCGATGTTCGCGTCTCCTACCCAACCGGCATTTACCGGATATTTCGTACAGACCGATGTTCGCGTCTCCTACCCAACCG
>CAZOXJ010000127.1:11120-12201 GCA_964583325.1 uncultured Lentimicrobiaceae bacterium | reverse complement strand
GATTGATGAGATTGATGAGATTGATGAGATTGATGAGATTGAGAGGATTGAAGCAAATGAAGTAGCAATTTTAATTTGATAATTTTTTAACGTTTCTAAATAGGTTAAGTTACTTAGACCATAACATTTCAAATTTTGAACTTTAAACTTTGAACTTTTTAGTACTCAAAAGTAGTATTTATCAGTGAATAAACAGCGGGAAGGGAAATTCGTTTTTAGAAATGGCAACTTGTTTTGGCTTTTGATATACTTTTGCTGAAAAATAGTGTGGCTGCGACTCTGCAGCAAGTAAAATAAAAAGCATGTCGGGTATCTTGTTTGATGAAATTGTCTTTGGTCCTGTAAAAAGCCGCCGTTTCGGGGTTTCACTCGGAATTAACCTATTGCCTTTGCAAGGGAAGTTATGTTCTTTCAATTGTGTGTATTGCGAGTGCGGACTCAATGATGAGCGCAAAAAAGAAAAGGCAAAGCTCTTTACGGCAGCCGAAATAACCTCATCACTTCAAAGCCGGTTCGAAGCTTTAAAATCAGGTGGTCTTGATCCTGACAATATTACTTTTGCTGGAAATGGTGAGCCCACACTCCATCCCGAATTCGAAACTATTATTGACGAAGCCATACGACTGCGCGATGCGTTTTTCCCAAAAGCAATGATTACCGTGCTATCAAATGCCACCCGCCTCGATCGCGAAAATGTTAAAAGGGCATTGCTCCGTATTGATAACAATGTACTTAAACTCGATGCCGGCACCGATGCCACTTTCCAGGCAATCAACAGACCCACACACCCGGTAACGCTCGAAAAAATAGTAGCTCAATTGAAAGGTTTCGGAGGAAATCTCACAATCCAAACCATGCTGATCCGTGGCGAAGTAGATGGAAAACAGGTAGATAATACTACCGAAGAAGAATTTTATTTATATTTGGGGTACCTGAAAGAGATCAATCCAAAACTGGTGATGCTATACCCTATCGACAGGCAAACCCCATACAAAACCCTCGTGAAAGTACCTGAAACTGAATTTCGTGCTTTAGCTGCACGCATCGAAGAAATGGGCATAAAAGTGGAAGTTTTCTATTA
>CAZOXJ010000127.1:1903-11020 GCA_964583325.1 uncultured Lentimicrobiaceae bacterium | reverse complement strand
CTTCAAACCCGAAACCCTTCAAACCCGAAACCCTTCAAATCAAGCATGTTAGAATACGAGCCCAAAATACTCCTTGCTTTCGCCGAAACCCTTAGCGGTAACCAGGAAATATTCGACTGGCTGATGAAAAACGGCTACCAGGAGCTGGGCGCTTTGAGCATGTGTATGCGAGGCAGCGAACAGGCGTTTACCTGGCTTATGAAAAACGGTTATCCTCATTTCGGCGCACTCGACAGGGCGATAGACGGTGATCCGAAAGCTTATATATGGTTACAGAAAAATGATTTTCAGATACTGGCAATCCTGGCCGATGCCTGCCATGCCAAACCCGAAGCTATTGAATATCTGAACCGGAATAATCTCCCGATTTTTCTGCTGATAGCGCGTAAGTATATTACTTTCAGGGATAGTCAGACGTATAATTATTATAAGAAGAAGTTCTAAAATCATTAAGTTTTTAAACTAAAAACGTGGCTGGAATGAAGCCCGTGACTAAATTTGCGAAATTCAAAAACAATCCTTTTGTAGCATGCGGCTAATCATCTTTTCCGCGTATCAATCACTTTATCTTCTGGAGCTCTTCTGCAATCCCAGACCATAATTATAAGGATCAATTTATCAAAAACCTCGTAAAGAATTTGATAATCACCGGTTATCAATGCCCTGACAGATGGATCCTCAGTTTGTTTGCCCAGAAAAGGTTTCTTTGCCAGTAGTGAAATACTAATATTTATCCGGGAGTTTAGTTTTCTGCTATAAATGGCATTCCCGTTTCGCCTGATATAAAAATCCAAAATATCTATTAAATCTGTTTTGGCCTCAATCGACCATTCTACTTTGATCCCAGCAATTGATCTATTTCTTTTTGTAATTCTTCATGTGAAATAGTCTGACCTTTGATCGCTTGTTCCCTACTATCCTGGATTCTTTGTTTTTGATAATCTGATAGTTTATACACTTCAGATTGAGCTTTTGAATCAACTAAAGTTTTAATCGCTTTCAGGAAAGAAGTATCATTAATATGAGCTAGTTGATTAATTATCATCTCTCTAAGTTCAATTGTACTCATTGCAAATAGTTTTATGTAAAGGTAATGAATTTTTATTTGACCTTAAAAAGTGGAATTGATTTTTCCGTTTTATTCTATCTGGAATAATCCTGCCATGCCAAACCCGAAGCTATTGAATATCTGAACCGGAATAATCTCCCTATTTTCCTGCTGATAGCGCGTAAGTTCATTACTTTCCGGGATAATCAGACGTTTGATTATCAAAAGAAAAAATTCTGAACCATGCCATTTGTTTAAAACAAGAAAACCACGGCCTCCAAAATGACCGTGGTTCAGTATCCGAGTAGCAATCAAAGTTATATTATCCGCATTTGCTATACCCGCATGAGGTACAGGTCATGCATCCTTCCTTGTAAATGATCGTATTTTTATCCTTGCATTCAGGGCAGCTATGGCCGGTTTGTGTTCCGTCGGGGATAAACTTTTTAAGTCCTCGGATAACTCCGTTTTTCCAGGTGGTGATGCTAACATTGTCGAAACTCAGGTTATCAACCAGCTCGACTACATATTGCAATGGCATGCCGTGACGCAGGATTCCCGAAATAAGTTTGGCATAGTTCCAGTACTCTTTTTTAAACGAACGCGACAAACCACGGTGTGTTACCCGGTAGCCGTAATTATCCTCATATTCAAAATCGTAACGGGCCGACACATTTTCATTATCCTTATTACGGATAACCCAGCCCTTTTTTACATAATCAGGGATGTAAAAATCGGAACTTTTACCGGTAAATATTTCGTAAGGTTTGTTATTAATCAATCCAACAAAAGCAATCCACTTTTCGTCCTCATTCATAAAACGCACTACTTCCACTTCCAGTTCTTTTGGGCGTGGCGGAGCTTTTGTTTCCTGGAATTCGTTTACTTCTTCTTTTTTGGTATCGTTGCTGATCAGAACACCTGAACGCGAACCGTCGCGGTAAATGGTCATCCCTTTGCAGCCGCTTTCCCAGGCAGTGAGGTAAACGTCGCTTACAAGCTCCTCAGTGGCTTCTGCAGGCAGGTTCACGGTAACGCTGATGGAATGATCGACCCATTTCTGAATGGCGCCCTGCATGGTAACTTTTGCAACCCAGTCGATATCGTTGCTGGTAGCTTTGCTGTAAGGCGATTTTTCGATGATAGCCTGCAATGCTTCGTCGCTCATAAAAAGGGCGTTGTCAACATCATGACCGTTAATCCGCATCCAGTCTAAGAATTTCGGGTGAAATACATTGTATTCTTCCCACGAATCGCCAACTTCATCCACAAACGAAACATGAACATTTTTATCGTTCGGATTAACCTTGCGGCGGCGTTTGTAACTTACCATAAACACAGGCTCGATACCGGATGTGGTTTGGGTACAGATACTTACGCTTCCAGTTGGTGCAATGGTAAGCATGCTGATATTACGACGTCCGTGTTTCTCCATTTTAGCATAAACCTCGGGAGCATGTTCGCGGATGCGGTTGATAAGCGGATTGTTTTTCTCGCGTTCGAAATCAAAAATCGGGAATGCACCGCGTTCAGCAGCCAGGTCGGCAGATGCACCGTAAACCTCAATAGCCAATGTTTTATGAACATCAACACTAAACGTAGTGGCATCGCTGGTTCCGTAGCGCAAATTAAGAGCTGCAAGCATATCACCTTCAGCAGTAATGCCAATGCCGGTGCGGCGACCCTGTAATGTTTTTTCGCGGATTTTCTCCCACAGTATGCGCTCCGTGCGCTTGGTTTCTTCGTCTTCGGGATCGGAGTTGATTTTGGCAAGAATTCCATCAATTTTCTCCATTTCCAGATCGATGATATCGTCCATGATACGAAGCGCATACCGCGAATGCTCGGCAAACAATTTGTGGTTGAACGAAGCCTGGGGAGTAAAAGGATTTTCGACGTAATTGTAAAGATTAATGGCTATCAGGCGGCAACTGTCGTAAGCACACAGAGGAATTTCACCACAAGGGTTAGTCGAAAGAGTTTTAAATCCGAGGTCGGCATAACAATCCGGCACCGATTCGCGAATGATAGTATCCCAGAAAAGGATTCCAGGCTCGGCTGATTTCCATGCGTTGTGGATAATTTTATCCCACAAACCACGGGCATCAATTTGCTGAATTTTGGATGGATTTTTTGATTCAATAGGATACTGCTGGTTATACTCGCTTTTGCTTTTTACGGCACGCATAAAATCATCATCAATCCTTACCGAAACATTGGCACCGGTAACCTTGCCCTGTTCCATTTTGGCATCGATAAAATTTTCGCTGTCAGGATGTTTTATCGAAATTGAAAGCATAAGTGCACCACGGCGGCCATCCTGTGCAACTTCGCGGGTCGAATTGCTGAAGCGTTCCATAAACGGCACGATGCCCGTTGAAGTAAGGGCGCTGTTTAAAACCCGGCTTCCTGCCGGCCTGATGTGCGACAAATCATGACCTACACCACCGCGGCGTTTCATCAGCTGAACCTGTTCCTGGTCAACTTTCATAATTCCACCGTAGGAATCCTGACTTCCATCGCCACCTATCACAAAACAATTGGATAAGGACGAAATCTGGAAATCATTTCCCATCCCTGCCATAGGGCTGCCTTGCGGCACGATATACCGAAAATCGCGGAATAGGTCAAAAATCTCTTCTTCGCTTAAAGGATTTGGATATTTCTTTTCAATTCGTGCTACTTCCGAAGCGAGACGATGATGCATATCGTCGGGAGTAAGCTCATAAATATTCCCGTCACTGTCCTTCAGCGCGTATTTATTCATCCACACACTTGCAGCAAGCTTGTCGCCTTTAAAATAAACGGTGGCAGCTTCCAGCACCTCCTCATGCTTGTATGCAGTAAGTTTCCTGGTAACAGGTTTTAGGGTATTCTCTTGGTTCATTGGGATTAATTCAGGTTTCGGAACGTTAACAGCTTTTGGCTCCGGAGCCTGTTCAACTTCCTCTGGCCCGGGAATCCCGGGTCGCTGGCGTTGTTCAAGCACTTTACCATAAAAATCATTTTTTACACTCTCCTCTACTGAGGAATCGACCTGCGAAAAAAGATTAACGTCCATATTTTGCTCCGTTCTCGGTTAATAATAATAAGAATATGCTGAAAGCCAATATCATGAACTGATTTTACTGGCTGAAGTCAGGAATTACAAATTTACACTATGCAAATCGGATTAATCAAATACAGTTATTAACAAATTTAGTGTTAGTAAGCATTAACTATTTGTATATCTGATCGTTATCCCCTTAATAAGTAGCGAAACCCTTGTCAATAGCGGGTTTCAGAATGCCTATGAATAAAGGGATGTAAGGATATTAAAATTACTGTTTAAAAACAAGCAGAAAACATACAAATATATTTTATAAAAATATGAATATTATTTTATAAAAATGTCAAGCAAAAACCAGGGTTAATAATTAATTAACCTTCATGTTTCCAGATAAGTTTTTTGCCAAACCCCAGCCTGTTATGTGTCATTTTAATAAAGCCCGGAACGATGCCCCATAGCGTAAGTTTTTTAAAATTTGCAATCGGGAATTTATGAAGATACGCCTTCTCTGCCTGATCGTAAAGTTCGCCCGACAATTCTGTTGACTCACCGGTAAACTGTATGCCCTGTATTTTACCAAGCATTGTTGTTTCGAGCGCAACAGCTCCTGAAACCAGAGGCTGAGCAAGCATTTCATCAACATGCCGGGTGCCGTGATCGGAAGTGAACACAAACATGTTTAGTTCATCAATATACACATAAAAACAGGTGCAGGTATAGGGAATATTTTTTGCTGACGTTGCTAATGTAAAAACATGATGTTTATGAATAAACTCAGTTATAAGCTTTTCGGGAAGTTCCATAATTAAAAATCGAGGCTCAGCGATAAATAGAAAACATAGGGTTGAATTACCTGGTCTTCGATACCCCAGGCCCAGTCGGCACGCAGAAAATATCCGAACAATGTGCTTCGCAATCCAACTCCGTACCCAGCAATAAGCGGATCTTTCTGCACCTGTACGGTTATCTCCAAGGGTGGACTGCTAATGTACCGGGTATAATAAGTATTGTCTTCGGTAAGCGGATTAAGGCCCTGCCAGGCTGAGCCGATATCGGTAAACCCTACTATCTGGAAATTATTCAGGAATTCGGAACGTAGCGGTTTATTTAAAAAATACCGGAAAACAGGAAAGCGCAATTCGGAACTTAACAATGCGAATGTATTTCCACTACGGGCATTTTGAACGAAACCACGCATGTTGGTTGCCAGGGTCTGAAAGGCATAATTCTGCGTGTAATCAATCTGGTATTCGTAATTAAACCTGGGAGCCAACCAGTTATCAACACCGCCCATATAATACAATAACTTGTTTTTCCCAAATGAAGTACTTCCCGAAAGACGGTTTGCCCAGATAAAGGAACGATGTATACGGGTATAATTCCGGATATCGAAACCAACTACAATCATATTGACTGAAGGCTTTTTAATCAGTTGGTAATACTCTCCAAACACTTTGTACCGAAGGCCTACCAATAGGTTTGTTCCGATTTCACGGGTATTGTCATACACCAGTTCGCCTTTGCCGATTCCCCAGGTGCTTCCTTCAGCCGTCATATTGGCTGTCGGGTAATCATAAGCCATCACATAAGGCTTATTGTATTGCACCATTGCTGTTCCTTTTAAAGCCAGCACCTCGGTGAAAGGGTAACGCAGAACGTAATGGAGTTCATGAGTCCTTGTGCGCACATATGCATCCGAATAAGCCACATCAAAACCAGTGCGGTGAAAATACACTTCGCGATCAAGACGGTGTTTAAGGTTGGCATATCCGAACAGGTATTCATTATTAACCAGGCTGGTATTCAGCCTTATCCCTCCGATAAGACGATAATCTTCGAGCAGGTCAGTTGCCCCAACAACAAAAAGTGCGTTAGCCGGCGAATTCTGATAAACCGGTCCTGCATATCCAAGGTATGGCTGGTAACTCATGTTGAGATAGGAGAAATCGAGTTGGCTGATCAGCTGGTTAACAGAATACTCAACATTATAATTTCGAGGCTTTGGCAACTTGATGATTCCTCCTGTGCTTTCAGGCAGTAAAACTTTTGACTGGAATAAAGATGATTTCCCACCAGTTATATCACCGGATATCTGGTAGTTGTTGATATCAACTCCTGATGTATCGGATTTTACCGGAGAAATATCATTTTCATATACCGGAACAAACCGCTTACGCTTTACTTTAGGTTCGGGTTTCAACTTTTTCAGAAGAGCACTTTCCTTTGCCTTTTCTTCTTTAGCTTCGAGGCTGAGCATATACTTCGATACCTCCAGATTTTGGAGCGGGCTGATCTTTCCAACAGGAATTTCACCAGTGTAAATACTGTATATATTATCTTCAAAAACCAACTCTGAGGTTTTTCGTCCTGCATAAGATATTTCCTGAGACAATATACTCCTTGGGTAATTGGTCAGAGGAAAGGTTTGAGTAAAATACCGGTAATGCACTGTTGTATCCACGTAAGCAACCGCACTGTCGAATCGTGCAGCATACCGGTTATAAACGCCATTGGCATCGCTCAGGTATGTGAAATACCCCGGACTGAATGACATTGGTTGAATTTCATTCGCAAGACGTGTTTTAGTTACCCTGTTAAGGACTTTACTTCCCGATCCACGTTCATAAATAAATAAATCATTGTTTTCCAAACCATCATATGACCGCAGGTTTTCTTTTGTAAAACGTATGGTATCATCCGGCCGGTTCGAACTGAAAATGATCCGGTTACTTTTAGCCAGAAACCTGGGATTTAAATCGTTATATACATCCTGGGTAACAGGTTCGGCGGTATTGGCTGCCACATTGTAAACGTAAATATCGGATTGCCCCCGCTGCACAGCCGACATTACAAAGGACCGTCCATCGGGTGAATATGCAAAATCGAGAATCTTCTGAAAATTGAAAATATTCTGGTTTTGCCATTTCCGGGTTTCCACATCATAAAAATACAGGAACAGTAATCCTTTATGCTCCAGAATCATAGCAATTACATTACCTGTGGGATGCCAGGCCAGTAACGGATATGAATAATCTACCTTTTCATCAGTCCGGAATCCTTTTTTGAAAATTCGCTTTTTCTTTCCTGTAGCAAGATCATGAATAAACACCTTATATCTGCCTTTATCATTAAAGGAATATAGTATTTTTTCGCCATCAGGACTGATCCGCAGGTTGTTATACACCATGTCGCGTTTCATTTTCAGCTTCAGCTTCGGGTTATATGGGCTGTAAGCCATAGCATCAACTGCATAAATCTCGTTGTACCAGTCGTACCATTCTTCGACCACTTTTTTAAACGAAACCCCCAGCACGTATAGAAATCCACTTTCGAAACTGCGGTTTACCCTGGTCATGTATACAATATTGGCAATATTCTCTTCGCCGTATTTTTCAGCAACAAACCGCCAGAGCGAATGACCTGCTATAACGGCATCATCATCAATCAGGTGGTTGAAGCGTTTGTATTTCTCGCTCAGTATTCCATCTTTCACTTTATTATCAAGTTCAGTATCCCAGTTGCGGCTGTGGTAGGAAACAAGTCCGTCGATAAACCATGATGGAAGATTAATAAGCGTACTGTTTTTAACCTGTGAACCCAAAGAACCACCGTAAATCATATTTTCGATCAGAAGACGATTAATTCCGGCCCGTATCTGCCTGTCGAAATGGTTTAAATCCCCATCGAAATACAGAAAAACTTTAGTCCCGATAATATGGGTAATACCACCAGTGTTATATTTCTCCTGGTTCATTAAACCAATATTGCTCTGCTTCAGATCCGAATAGGTATTATAAACGATAAATTGTGTTTTACGATCGAGAGTAGATTGAAGTTTGGCTTCAATTTCGGGAATGTATTTCCCGACATAATCGGCCGTATGCTGGGCAAGTTCTTTCCCATTAAGGTAATAATAGACATCAAAATTGTTAAAACGGAAATAAGTCCAAAGGAAATCGGTATACTGAACCCTGTTTTTGCCGAAGGTCATTTGCGAACCATTATAAAACTGAGCCGAAACAGGAAATGACAATATCCAGACAACCAGAATGATACTAAACACTCTGATTGCTTTTACTTTCCTGATCCTGAGAGATAATTCCATTTACTGCAATATATATTTCAACCCGCTAAAGTAACAAAAATCCGTGGTTGGATGTTTATGATAAGTATATTGGGTTAATTGATAACTTTATCCCGTCAAATTTAGTATATCTATGACTAAGAAAGTAAACAGATTTGTTTTTAATTCATTTGGTGTAAACACTTATGTATTAATCGATAATACAGGAAAATGCCTGATTGTCGATCCTGCCTGCCAAAGCAAAAACGAAGAAAATGAACTTGCTGTATTTGTTACAGGCAATAATCTGCAGCCTGTGGGCATGTTAAATACGCATTTTCATATTGATCACGTTGTTGGCAATACTTTTGTATGCAATACTTTTAATCTCAGGCCACAATGTCACAAAAGAAGTAAGATGTTCTGGGAAACAGCTGTTGAATTTGGCTCGGTATTCGGCATAAAAGTGGAGAACCTGATAGTTCCTTCCGATTTTATTGAAGACGGTGATATTATTACCTACGGAAACTCTTCGGTGGAGGTTTTATATACTCCCGGACATGCTGACGGAAGCGTATGCTTTGTAAACCATGCCGAACGGTATGTTATAGTGGGAGATGTGCTTTTTCGCGACAGCATTGGCCGTACCGACCTTCCTACCGGTAATTTCGACATGCTTTACGAAAGCATTACTACAAAACTTTTTACGCTTCCTATTGATTATACTGTGTACCCGGGACATGGCCCTGAAACGTCAATCGGTTATGAAAAATCAAATAATCCGTTTTTAGGTGGATAACATTATTCAAAAAAAAATAGCCTCCTGAAAATCAGGAGGCTATTTCGTTAAAAAGTGATATTAAAAATATAAGCACTGTACTACAAACAATTTTTTTTTGAATGTTGTATTAGAAATATCTTGGTGTCAGAATTCTTTTAGCAACATTAATATCAAAG
>CAZOXJ010000127.1:0-1803 GCA_964583325.1 uncultured Lentimicrobiaceae bacterium | reverse complement strand
GTTGTATTAGAAATATCTTGGTGTCAGAATTCTTTTAGCAACATTAATATCAAAGCTTAAGCGAATTTCGTGTGAACCTTTGTTATATGATTTTAATTCGTTGAGCCATACATCGTACGAATACCCAACCCGAAAATTCTGGGCTATGTTAATTTCAGTCATAAACGAAACAGCTTTCTCCGTGCGGTACGATGCACCTAACCAAATGACCTCAGCAAAAAGGAAACTGGCATTTAAATCTAATTGCGGAGGTGAATTTTTAACATACTTTGCCAGCACCGAAGGACGGAAAATTACATTCTCTCCCATAGGAATGGCAACTCCAGCCATACCATAAAAATGGGTAAGCAATTTAGTCACTTGTGTGTTTCCTTCCGAATCCTGCACCAGAAGAGTTTGATTCTGCAACAGCTGATGCGATGAAAGTCCGGCATAAAAATTCTTAGTGTAGTAGTAAACTCCAAAATTGGCATCGGGTGTAACTTTTTTCTCAACCCTGTTTATCAGAAATGGGTCATCCTCATTTTGCGCTTTGATATCACTCCATACTATTCCGTTGCTTTTAACCCCTGCCTGAATACCAAAAGATAATTTCCCTTTCGGAAAAATAATGCGGTAAGCAAATGTTGCCATTGCTGAAGTATTCGACATTGGTCCGATACGATCGTTGTAAATCAGACCGCCTAATGCAAGGTTCTGATTATTGAGAGGAGAATGTAATGAAGCACTGATTGTTTTTGGCGCACCATCAATATTAACCCATTGGTTACGGTATATTAAATCGGTGGAGAGAAGCTCACGGCTGCCTGCATAACCAGGGTTAACAGCTAACTTATTGAACATGTATTGGCTGAACAACGGATCCTGCTGAGCAAATAATACGGATGATGATATAAAGAAGAGTAAGGTAAGGAGCGTTTTCATGTTTCAGAGTGTTTACAAGTTTACTAAGTCCCGATTCGAAAGTCTCAGGAGCTTTTCGATTACACTCTATTTTTCAACAATTATGCCAAAGATTACATATGCCTGCTATACAGTCACTTATAGGCCTCTGATTAAAATCACCACATACCTTCGTCCCGTTTTGGGAATAGGCGTTCTGTTTTAGGATTGTTGTACGAAAATGGCAGTTTGAAACCCAGGAAGCGCGGGATTCAAATGTTTTTTACAGCTTGATTTCCAAAAACAGGAAATAGCATGCTTGCCAACGGAATACCTTTAAAGCTGAAAATATTGATAGCTAAACGTCAGATAGCATCTGCAACTCAATAAAACCCTGAATACCTGGTCTGAGCCCGGCTTCAAAAAGTAAACCCGGATGCCAAAATCCGCATTAGATTTATTATAAATTCCGGCTGCAAAAAGGATAAAAGGCAAACTGCTAAACGTGGCAATTCCTGTAAATCAACTATTTTGATTTACAGGAATTGTGTTAATTACCAATTGTTAATACTACATATCGGGTATGACAAAGGAATTCAGCTGTTGATAAAAAATCAACAATTTAGACTATTCTTCATTCCAGCGCAATAATACCCAACCCGTGCGGGTATCAACATCATTTAGTTTTAGAATGTAATAAAATGTTCCGGCTGGCAGCTTATTTCCTTTTTCGCTGGTACCATCCCAGAATAATTTAGAGTTGTCATATCCCTTGAATTCATGCACCTTGTCGCCCCAGCGATTGAAAAGCAGCACTGTATTATTCGGATAATCCTCAATTCCGCGAATAAACCAGGTGTCGTTGCTCCCATCCCCGTTCGGTGTCACCAAATTGTAGATTTCGATAAATTCACGAACCGG
>CAZOXJ010000126.1:6194-12345 GCA_964583325.1 uncultured Lentimicrobiaceae bacterium | reverse complement strand
ATAAAATAATTCAATAAACCTCATTCAAACTGTTTGTTAAAGTCGTCATAAATTAATCATTTTTAAATCCGCCTGCCCTATTGATAACCATTCTGCTGTTTTCAATTCCTTCATACGTGGATCATTCATAAATTGTACATACGGTATTTCATAACTTACAATCCGCCTATTTCGCATTATATCCTGCATATTTCCTTGATTCACAAATAGCATCAGGGGTAAAACGGTGCATACCCTTATTAATGCCATTTACACATTTATATTCTCCAATTACACATTTCGGAATTTTCTGATTCTTGCAGCTTTTACTTTTGGTGCTTCTACATGAGTGCAGTATACTCTTTAAAACTTGGATTATTAAATAACACATTTAATTGGGAAACGGTATTATTAAGTGTTTACCCGCGGATATATAAACGAAAGCACCTTTTAAATCAGCTTTTAGTTTTAAAATAACCTTTCAAAATAATTGTTTAACCTAAAAATTTTTGAAATGAGAATTATTAATTCTTCACTCCTCACGAAAGGAATGCTTTTTTCGACGATTTGTTTCCTGGGCTACTTTGCGAATATAGTGACTGCTCAAACAGTTCCTCCCACAGGAGTTGTAAACAGAGGCGAACGCCCTCCTATAGATATTTACGCTATCCCTGACCAGGGGATGGAACAAGGTATTATCCGTATCAAGTTCAGAAAAACCCTGGAAAGTTATCTTGATAATGCCAATATCACAAGCGATCCTGATGGCACTAAACTTTTTGGCATTTCCGGAATTGACCAGCTGAATAAGCAGTTTGGCGTAGCCGATATTAAAAAAACATTTGCCACAGTGCTCCAGAATACAAAATATACCGAACGTCACAGGCAATGGGAGTTTCATCTGTGGTACGATCTGATGGTACCGGTTGGCACCGACATTCGCAGCATGGTTATAGCCTATTCGTCGGACATTGATATTCAGTTATCGGAACCTGTTTACCGGAAACAACTGATTGGTGCCGATATAAATCCTTTTCAGGCAAGCCCTTCCGCGGAAGTAAATACTGCTCTCAATTTTATTCCAACCGATCCACGATTTAATGAGCAATGGCATTATAACAATACCGGCCAGCAAAGCGGAACAGCAGATGCCGATATCGACCTTCCTGAAGCCTGGGATATAATAAAAGGAAACAGCGATGTGATAGTTGCAGTTATTGATGAGGGAATAGAATACACTCATACTGATCTGGCAGCAAATATGTGGCCCGGCATCGGATTTAATTTTGTAACAACTTCATCAACTATAACGCCGGGAAATCATGGTACCCATGTTGCAGGAACAGTTGCCGCAAATACAAATAATGCGACAGGCGTAAGTGGCGTGGCAGGAGGTTCAGGTATCGGTGATGGAGTAAGGCTGATGTCGTGCCAGGTTTTTACATCTACTTCAAGCGGAGGTTTCGAAAATGCCCCGGTATGGGCCGCGGATAACGGTGCTGCCATTTCGCAGAACAGTTGGGGCTATACTGTTGTAAATACATATGATCAGGCGGCATTGGATGCAATTGACTATTTTAATACCTATGGCGGAGGCACAGTGCTGAATGGTGGAATTACAATTTTCGCTGCCGGCAACAAGAACTTACCCGGATTATGGTATCCGGGTTGTTACAGCGGCTCCTTTTCTGTTGCTGCCACCAACAATAAGGATATAAAATCGTCCTATTCGAATTACGATACCTGGGTTGATATAGCAGCCCCAGGAGGCGAAACCAGTACCGTGTTGGCAAGGGGAATCCTAAGTTGCCAGACCGGAAATTCGTATGCTTTTCTGCAAGGAACTTCAATGGCCTGCCCACATGTTTCGGGGGTAGCAGGGCTGATTATTTCACTAGCTCCCGGCATACTTACCCCTCAGGATGTGGCCGGTATTTTAACATCCACAACTGATAATATTAATGGATTAAATCCTACGTTCTTGGGCAAACTGGGTTCGGGCCGGCTGAATGCTTACCAGGCCTTGCTGGCAACACAGGCTTTGCTTGTTCCGACTGCCAACTTTTCAGCTGCACAAACCACACTATGTACAGGCAATCAATTAACATTTAATGATTTATCATTAGGTAATCCGACATCATGGTCATGGAGTTTTCCGGGTGGTAATCCTTCCTCTTACAACGGGCAATCACCACCTGCCGTTACCTATGCGGCAACCGGAACCTATGACGTTTCGCTTACCGTATCGGATGGAGTAATTACAAATACAGAGACTAAAACAGGGTATGTGACTGTTAAGGATATATATTCAGACTTCACGGCATCGCAAACATACATTTTAGAAAGTAACAGCGTCATTTTTACTGATATGTCGGGTTGTGAACCCACTTCATGGGAGTGGTCATTTACCGGGGGAATACCCTCATCGTTTAACGGGCAAAACCCTCCTCCTGTTTATTACAATTCGCCGGGAACTTTCGATGTTAGTTTAACAACATCAAAACCGGGCGCAACCGATACAAAAACGAAAACTGCTTACATTCACGTTGCGCCTTTAACATTTAATATGGCTAACGGAACAGCCACAACCTGCGATGGTACATTCTATGATTCGGGCGGACTTTCGGGAACCTATTCCAATAGTGAAAACGCAACATTTACATTTTATCCCGCCAGCCCGGGAGCCATGATACGTTTGAGTTTTTCCTCATTTGCCACTGAAGCCTCATTTGACTTTCTGAAAATTTATAATGGAACCAACATTGCCGCGCCGCTAATCGGAAACTACGCGGGTTCGTCAGGACCAGGAATTGTTACAGCTAATAACTCCTCAGGCGCATTAACTTTTAAATTTACTTCCGATGGCTCAGTAGCACTTGCAGGCTGGGCAGCTGCTATCATTTGCCTCGATCCACCGGCAACATCCTCGTGGACAGGAACCCTAAACAGCGACTGGTTTAATTCGAACAACTGGAGTAATGGAATTCCAGGACCAGTTACCCAGGTAACCATTCCCGGAGGACTGACCAATTATCCAACATTGCTCTCGCCGACTACTATTGCAGAAATTACAATTAACAGCGGCGGGTCGTTTATAGGCTCTGAATTTCTAACAACCGGCTCAGCATTGGTTAAGCGCGATATTGTAAACGCCAACTATCATTTTATTGCATCTCCGGTCGAAAATGCTTCGATAGGGAATGTTTTCCCGCTCAATCAACTTGAAGTATGGGCCCGTGAATACAACGAAGCTTCCGGCGACTGGGAAAATCTGACTTCAGGCGATTTACTTGCCGTTGGAAAAGGATATACCGTACAGATGAATCAACCGCAGACTGCTTTGTTTTCGGGCACGCTAAACAGTTTACCTGTTACATCGGCCCTCAGCAAGCTGAATCCCGGCGTGGATCCTTCGCGTGTAGGCTGGAACCTGCTGGGCAATCCGTTTGCATCAGCTATTGACTGGGACCTCACCAACCATTCCACAATAGACGGATCGGTTTATGTTTGGAGCGGAAACCAATATGTTTCATGGAATGGAACTGCGGGTGCTCTCACCAATGGTATAATTCCGGCTGAGAATAGTTTCTTTGCCAAAACTGTGGTTCACGGAGCAACACTAACTATTCCGCTTTCGGCAAGGGTGCATAGCAGTATAGGTTTCTACAAATCTACAGTAGCCAATCTGCTCGAACTTACTGTTGAAGGTAACAATTCCTCCGACAAAACATTTGTCCATTTTAATGATCAGGCCACGGCAGATTTTGATAACGAATATGACGCTTACAAGCTTTTTGGCAATTACGATGCGCCCCAACTCTTCAGCATTATTCCAGGCAATATACTCAGCATTAATGAATTGCCCATGGCAGGCAACGAAGTAGTTAACCTTGGATTTAAAAGCAATATCGGTGCTGCTTATGTTTTAAATGCTTCCGGGATCGATAATTTCGCATCCAATGTTTCGGTATCCCTGCAGGATGTTAAGCTTGACATTATCCAGGACCTGAAAGTAAACCCTGTTTATACTTTCTCTTATGAAGAAGGAGATGCCGAAAACAGGTTCAGGCTTAAGTTTTTGGATATGACCGGATTAACGAAACCCGAATTGCAAGGCATCAAAGTATTCAGTTTTGATAAAACTGTAGTTGTTGAAAATGCCGATCGGCACCAGGGTGTAGTTCGTATCTATGATATTACCGGACGCGAACTTTTTTCGCAACAACTTGACGGACAGCCAACATCGTACTTCACACTACAGGTAACTACCGGCACATATATAGTTAAGGTTCTTTCAACAAAAGGTTCAGTTAACACCAAAATTCACATTCATTAAAAAAAGGAAGTTAAAGGAAACACTTCCCAGGGATATTTATTAAACATCAAAACTAAAAACCATGAAAAAGAAATTCAAAATATGGAATATCGTGCTTGTATTACTGTTGGCTTCTGCTTTGCAAACAGCCACTGCACAACCGCCACATCCTGATAACCAATCCAATGGAAGTACAAACGGAGGAAATCCTATAGGTGCAGGAGCTCCGGTAGGCAGCGGACAAATTATACTACTGGTATTGGCGGCAATGTATGGAGGCAAAAAACTATATCATTACAAATCAGACCAGGTGAAAGATCTCTGAAAATTTGAAGGAGGTAAACATATTATCATCGTTTGGTAAGTAAACGATCTCATATCCCGCCAGCTTTTAACCAGCTATTTAACTGATTATTTCTTCAGATATTTCTTTATTGTAGTGATATACACAATTTATAATTGAGCAGTTTATGATATTGGGTTGCCTTCGGGCAGCCCTTTTTCTTTTAATACCGAACATAAAACTCCGTTAGCTTTAATTGTCGTTAACCTGCAAGGCCAGGGACTTGAGATGTTAAGAAATAAAAAAAAGTGTAACCTGTTTACAAAATTGATTGCCAAGTGCAGCAGCCTTACTCAATATACCTCAGCTCTTTCAATCTGTATGCTTTGCCCTGGTACTCGAAGCCCCCGACCAGAAAGGATATTGTTATGCAGTCGCCCGACATATTGGTTCCGCCCTGGTTGTAATAATTCAAAATATTGTATTTGCCCTGAAGTGCCAGATACAGGTTGTTTTTTAAATAATACCTGTAGCCAAGGCCGAAATTAGTATTGATAGAATTTACCGAATGACCCTCGTCGTTATCCGGATTATCGTCCTCAGTATTAATTTTCATGGTTTCGAACCCATCATATCCAACTCCTGCCAGCACACTAAACTCACTGCGTTTCATCTTCAGTAGAACTCTTTCGAGGTCGAGGCCGATGTAACCTCCCAGAAAATAGTCCGTCGAGTCAGTTATTCCATCCTTCATATAGAAATACTCATTTTTCGAGTGTACAAACTTTAATGCAAGAGTAAGATCATACATCATTTTATTGTGGCGGATACCTCCCTGAATACCCAGCAAAGGATGATTCCCAAGCAAAGCCGCATTGCCTTGTGGTATCCAGATACCGGAAATTGCCGCAAAATGAAATTCAGCTTTATTCCTGTATTTATTTACTTCATGGTAATAATACGTATACAGATTGGTTGAGTCGTATTGGGCATTAAGCTGAAGTTCCTTTAAAGGATCTGTTAAAATATTAGCATAAAACTCGCTGAACAAAAGTTCCATCGGATGATAAAACGCATAAGTAAGCAATTCATCAGCAACAGTTTGTGTAAAATAATCAAATTCATCACGGATGGGCACAAAACCGAAAAATGCAGGGTAGTCGTAGTATATTTCAGGATTGGTGGTGGTATCCATCCGTACCATATAATTAAGGATATAATCGAGCATGGTCGAATCATATATTTGCTCGCTAAACGTATCTGCGAGAATTGAAAACAGAATCCGTGTACGCAAAATCGGCTCGCTCAAACCACAAGCCACCTCCCAGTTGTTGAGTGTGATTCCGATGCTGTCAAAATCCCGAATTGCATAAAAATACATGATCAGGTTAGCCGAATTGTAGGCTACTGTCTCACAATCAGTCGGTTCGTCAACAGCGAGAGTATCGGGTCCGTTTTGCGAAAATCCGGTTGAAACCGATATAAGAATAGCAACAAACAGAAAAATCTTTTTTAACATATCCGGCATGTGAGAATAAACAGAATGCAAATTTACGACGAAATAAGCGAATCCT
>CAZOXJ010000126.1:0-6094 GCA_964583325.1 uncultured Lentimicrobiaceae bacterium | reverse complement strand
AGCAGCTCATCCTCCGACTCCTGCTTATATTGAGATACCTCCACATTTGGAATCGGATCCGGTGATAGCTGAAGTGGCCCTGGTTCCATTTAAAACTATACAGGAGTTGACCGGTATTGACGAGGAAGTGTTTCCCAAGGTGGGCTATTTAACGGATGAGCAGATGGAGATGATAAATGCTGCAATATTTAAAGTATTCGAATCGTTTAATATCGAGCTGATTGACAAACCGGAAGTAATTCCTCCCGATTATTTGTACGAAGCAATAACACTAAGTTGGGGAATGTTTGTTCAGTATCTGCCTTCATCGGGCTACGATCTGGAACTTTGCACCCAGGACATTGAAACCTGCTTGTATGGCGAATTCTGCGATTATTGCCTTGATCCCGAATATGAGGAGGATGAAGAAATACCTCCCGGTAACCGCATACGCGGAAGTGACGACGAACTGCCTTTTTAAATGAATTTACAGATTATTTTACGAAATCCCCAGGTGTTTTTGAAGTGATGCAAGCAAACGTGGTTTGTTAACAGGTTTTGTTAAAAACTCTATACATCCTGCATCTAAAGCTTCACTTTCGTCGCGGGCTGATACGAATGCAGTAAGCGCAATAATGGGCAAATCCGGGAAAACAGCTTTAATCCTACGCGTGGCCTCAAGTCCTCCCATGACCGGCATTTTCATATCCATCAGAATCAGGTTCACTTCAGGATTAGAGTGGCAAATATCAACCGCTTCGGAACCATTAGCCGCATGCAGAACAAAGTAGTTTTCGCGTTTAAGGACAATTTCGAGGTATTTGTAGTTAAAATCATCATCCTCAGCTACAAGAATAACCGGTTTGGATTTCCATTCGGCTTGTTTTATCTTCGAATCATCTTTTTCAAGACCTGAAATAATGATATCCAGAGGCAAGGAGAAATAAAAAGACGAACCTTTATCAACTGCGGATTTAACATGGATATGGCCACCCAGCAATTTAACCATTTCGCCGGAGATGGAAAGTCCTAATCCACTGCCTTCGTATCGGCGGGTATGCGACACATCGGCTTGCATAAAATAATCAAAAATCTGCTTTGTTTTTTCAGGTTCAATCCCTACACCGGTGTCGTTTACAAAAAACTCCAGAGCCTTATCTTTTTTAATGTATCCAAAAGTAATTTCGCCCTGTTGGGTAAATTTCAGCGCATTATCTATTAAGTGCGAAAAGACCTTCATTAACAGTTCGGTATCGGAATTTATCTGAAGATCAGCATGCAATTCCGGTTTTTGTATTTTAAGTTTAATATTTGCCGCCTGGCAGGGAGCGCTGAACTTATCACTGATTTCCTGCAGCAGGTTATTCAGGAAAAAAGCCGATTTCCTCACTTCCATATTTCCTGATACAAGCAATGAAATATCAAGATAGTTAGAAATAGTATTCATCAGGCGGCCACTGCTTTTTTTAATAATTTCGTTAAAAGCAGTTTTGTTTTCGATAGAAATATCAGGGCTGAGTATCATTTCGCTAAACCCAACAATACCGCTGAGAGGAGTGCGTATTTCGTGAGAAATATTATTGATAAAAGCAGTTTTGAGCTTGTCGCCTGCTTCCGCTTTTTCTTTGGCAATAATCATATCCTCAATCATCCGGCGCTTTTCGGTTATATCTTCCTTAATAGCCACCAAATGCATAATCTGTCCGGCTTCATTCAATAAGGGTGATATAAGGGCATTTTCCCAATAAAGTTCGCCATTCTTCTTTTTATTCTGCAATTCGCCTATCCACTCCTTACCCGACATAATGGTTACCCACATGTTTTGGTAAAACTCGCTGGTATGAAAGCCTGAATTTAATATCCTCGGGTTCTTCCCTATTGCTTCTTCGGCGGTATAGCCGGTGATTTGCGTAAATTTAGGATTAACATATTCAATAGTTCCGTTAACGGAAGTTATTACAATACAAGCCGGATTTTGCTCTACGGCAAGGGAAAGGATTTTCAGTTTTTCTTCGGCTTCATTTTTCGACCTGATGATTTCTTTTTTTCGGATGGCCGATTTTATTGCTTCTCCCAGGCGTTTGAGGTTATCTTTAAGGATATAATCGTCGGCACCGGATTTCATACATTCAACGGCAATTTCCTCATTATTGGTGCCGGTTACAAGGATAAAAGGGATTTCGGGAGCCAGTTCTTCCCTGATACGGAGAGCACGCATTCCATTAAAAATAGGTAGGTTATAGTCAGAAATAATGAGCTCCGGTTTAAAAGAATGAACAGCCGAAACATAATCCGCTTCGGTTTCTACAACCCGATTAGTAAAGTTGATTCCGTTTTTTCTGATTTCATGCTTAACCAGTTCAGCATCTGACGGGCTGTCTTCAACCATTAAAATTCTGATTTTATACTCCATATTTATCAGTTTTATTGCTTATGCAATTTGTAAAACAAATTTAGATTAATTGTACTTAAAAAACTATAATTCCTGAAATCAGAATTCAGAAACAGGATTTATTTTTTTACACTTCGCGATTTAATTGATCCGGCAAAGTAAAAAAGAACGATGCGCCTTCATTAATTATCGCGTGGGCCCATATGCTGCCGCCATGGCGGATAATTATACGCTGTGCAATGGCAAGGCCGACTCCGTTACCTTCAAATTCCCTTGTAGTATGCAAACGTTGGAATACACCAAACAATTTGTTTGAATAATCCATATCAAATCCGGCACCATTATCTTTAATGAAATAAATGGTTCCTGAATTAACAGTTTCCCATCCTATTTCGATTTTGGGATGTTGAATTTTTGAGGTGTATTTAATGGCATTGCTGATCAGGTTCACCCAAACCTGCCGAAACATGGAAGCATCGCATGATGCATTTGGCAGATCACCGAGCCTGAACGCTATTCTACCCTTATCAGTATCTGCAGTAAGCTCCTCATAAACAGAGTTTACCATTTTTACCATATCGATTTCAGTCATTTTGATATTGCTTTTTCCAAGCCTCGAAAAAGCAAGCAGGTCATCAATGAGGCGGCCCATTTTACCTGCAGTTGCGATGATAATCCCAAGCAGGCGTTTCCCTTCATTATTTAGCGAAGATTCATGGTCTTCGAGCAGGATGTTGGCAAAACCATCCATGGCCCTGAGCGGAGCATGCAAATCGTGGGAGATTGAATAACTGAAGGCTTCGAGTTCTTTATTAGCCGATTCGAGCTGGGCAGTGCGTTGCATTACCCTGTTCTCAAGGTCTTCGTTTAGCTTTTGTATATTCTCTTCCGCCTGTTTCCGCTCTGTAATCACGTCGAAAACAATAACCAGATTTTCAGCATATTGGCTATAAAGCGAGATCGAAAACCAATTATTTAAGCTTTTAATATACATTTCGAAACTTTCGGAACTACCCGTAGTGGCAACTCTACCGAATATTTCCAATAGTTCCTTGTCGTATCTGATAAAATTCGGTATTTTTTCCGAAAACTTTTTACCTACCACATCCGCAAGACCAGTGTGAGTTTTAAATGAAGTATTCACTTCCTGAATGAATACATCAACAGGAACATCATTTTCGAAAATCACTTTACAATCCATAAACCCTTCAATCATATTCTCGAACAGGGAGTGAAACTGCTTTTCACTTGTTTCCGCATTTTCTTTCGAAATAAGCAATTGTTTCTGGGCGCGGGCCGAAAAAATAGCGTTTGAAACCGAGTGCGCAAAGGTATTCAGCGTATATACATCAAATTCCGACCATATCTTTTCCCTGTTAACTGAATCGAATCCGATGAAACCCAACAACTCATCCCCTTTATAAACAGGAACAACCAGCAACGAAACAATATCCTGGGATAATAGAATTTCCCGTTCTACCGAAGCCTCATCAGGCAAATCCTTAACCTGTTTTAGCAGAATATTTTCCTTCTTTATCATTTTCTCCATCCACCAGGGCATCATCGATACCGGCAAATCGACAAGGTATTCGATTTGCGGCTCAATGCCGGGAGCGCACCATTCGTGCGTATTATCCATATATAAACCGTCATCGCGGAGCAGAAAAACGTATGACCTGTCAACCTCCGAATACTTTCCGATTACAGATATTGCCTGGTGAATTTTCTGATCAAGGTTATCAGCTGAAACCTCAATTAAATCAGCGGAAATACCAACAATAAGCTCCTCAATATCAATCTGATGCTTTAGTATTTCGCGCGACATTTTAAGTTCACTGATATCAATATGTGTTCCACTCATAATGAGCGGTTCATTGCTTTCGCCCCATACGGTTACCTTTCCACGATCAACAATCCATACCCAATGGCCATCCTTGTGTTTCATCCGCACCTGGCTTTCGTATATCCCGGAAGGATCATTTAAATGGGCTTCAATTTTTTGATTCGAAACAGTCAGATCGTCGGGGTGTGTAAATGAGATCCATGTTTGAATGGATGTAGGTTGTAACTCGGCTAAGGTGTAGCCTATTATATTAGCCCATCGTTCGTTAAAAATTGTTTCACCGGTTTTTATATTCCACTCCCAGGTACCTGTATCGGAACCCAGGATAACGGCTTCGAGCCGTTTATTCGTCAGTTCAAGTTCATTTTGTACATTGTGGAGCCTGGTAATATCCCAGCTCGTACCAAATATTACATCCTGATCGGCCCACCGGCCGGGGTACACTTTTGTTTCAACGTGCAGCAAATCGCCGTTTTTGGTTAACAGTGGAATCAAACAAAATGATTTCCGGCCACATAGCATATCGGTAACAACCTCCATTGCTTCATCCCTTCGATCGGGCGGATGAACATACAATACCGATTTCCCTTTTAACTCGTCGGAAGTATATCCTAATTTACCTGTAACAGAGCTATTTATATATAAAATATTCCCTTGCATGTCGAGAATGAAAACCAGGCCATCGAATGCATCGAAGGATTTCAGGTAGTCGTCGTTTACCTTTTTAAGATTGTTAACGGTTGCCATCAATTGTGATATATCGCTTGCAACCGTAAATATGCATTCACTATCCTGCCAAGTTTCCTTATACGATTTCATTTCGAAAGGAATGCGGTGACCGTTTTTATGCAGAATATTTTCCTCGAAAATTATTGACCCTTTGAGTACAAGATTTCTGACAATATCAGGATTATTCTTAACCCGGGATGGATCGCCAAGATCAAAAACCGATAACCGCATAAGATCCTCCCTTGTGTATCCAAGCACTTCACATGCAAATCGGTTCACTTCAATCAAAGCTCCGGGAGTTCCATCCTCCAGCATTTCGTGAATGAAAATTGCATCTTCAATTTTGTCGATCAGGTTGCTATTGTTCATTTTTTAGTGAGTGTAGTATGCATGTGTAGTGCTAATAGAGTATGTATTTAGTCAGAACCTGGTATTAATTACTTGTATAAAAGTACGCATAAAAAATTCTTTTTGAACATCAATGTTCTATACCATTTGATGCATTTGCGGCAGGCAAGGCAAAATAAAACGTGGCTCCTTTGTTAATTTCGCTTTCGGCCCACACACGGCCCTGATGCCGTTGAACAATGCGATGAACAATGGCAAGTCCTACTCCATTTCCTTCAAATTGCCGGGTTGAATGCAGACGCTTGAATACCCCGAAAAGTTTATCGTAATATTCCATATCAAATCCGGCACCATTATCTTTTATGTAATATACGGTCTCGGTTTCATCGCTTGTACTGCCTATTTCAATTACAGGATTTGAGATTTTTGAAGTGTATTTGATAGCATTGCTGATCAGATTCACCCATATTTGTTTCAACATTGAAGTATCACCATTGGTGCTGTCAATTTCCGATATCCGAAAATCAATCTTCTCTTTTTCCGTATCCGTAGTGAGTTCATCATAAACATTGATAGCCAGTGAATGCATATCAATTGCCGAAATTTTTATCTCGTTCATATTGATTCGCGAAAATGAGAGCAGGTCATCAATGAGGCAGCCCATTTTATTTGATTGATCCACAATGGCATTTAGCATCCGTTTGCCTTCGCTATCGAGCAATTCCGAATAATCCTCAATAAGCATGCTGGCATATCCGTTCAACGCTCGTAAGGGAGTATGCAAATCGTGAGAAACGGAATAA
>CAZOXJ010000125.1:9757-12350 GCA_964583325.1 uncultured Lentimicrobiaceae bacterium | reverse complement strand
GAGGCAGATCCTGATCTTACTATTGACAAAACCTCTTTTAATCTTACTTACCACCAAACCAGCCAGATAACAGCTAATGTCGCCTGCACCTGGACATCGGCTGACAGCACAGTTGCCACAGTTACGAACGGACTTGTTGTTGCTCTTAAAATCGGAGATACTAAAATAACTGCTAAAACAGCTTCGGGCCAGACAGCCACATGCCAGGTAAGAGTATTTCCACGCAGCGAGCTTTATGACGCACCTTTTTTCAAATTTGGCGCATCAATGAGTTATGTTAAATCCAACGAAATGCGCGTTCTCGAATTTGAAGAAATCGATGCTTTGGGATTTACAGGCGAGAACAATAATATTTTAGGAATGTTGTATGTTTTCGAAGATGGAAAACTATTTGCCGCCGATGCGGTGCTTAACGACATTGTAGGACTCGCTGCTGCAAAGGAATTTATCGAAGAGCGGTATTCGTTTGTTGAAAACATGGATGGTTATCCTATTTATGTTGATCAGGATGAGAATTACCTGTATGTTAATATTGATACTTCTCTGGGTCTTAATGTAATGTATTTCAGGGCAGCTAAAAAGAGCAGCGGGCTTAACAGCGTAAAGGAAATTATCAGCCAGGTGAGGCAATCAGCAAATTTGAATAAGCATTGATTGACGGAGATTAATTTACAGGTGAAACCCAATTTTACCCTTATTGCAATTCCGCCCGGCTGTGAGCGCCGCCTGGCGGAATTTGCTTTTATTGCGTTTTTGCAAGGTAATTTTTAAGCATTCTATTGAAAACCGATTCATTCACAGAGAGCCTTTGCGAGAAGGGCAACCCATATTTCATATACCTTTGCTGCTACCAATTTCTCTTTCTAACTGTATGAAAACAGCAAACCGCGGTTATCTTTATGCCTTTATCGCAACCATTTGCGGGTCGCTGGTATATTTGTTCAGTAAAGCAGCGCTTAACGAGGTTAGTCTGCCCCAGTTCGGATTCTGGTGGTTTCTCACGGCAATATTCTGGAACAGCCTGATGGCGGTACATCCCCGTGGCGGATTTTCAATTAAGTCATTCACCCGAAATGATTATCGTACGTTGTTGTTCATTGGTTTGATTGAACTTGTAGCAACTACCTCCTTTTATGCCGCTATTGCCGTTTCGCCCAATCCTGCTATTCCCTCATTTTTACGAAATCTCGAGTATCTGTTTGTAACGGTGCTTGGTTTTATATTGCT
The DNA here is from genome assembly GCA_964583325.1 of uncultured Lentimicrobiaceae bacterium. Lineage (GTDB taxonomy): Bacteria > Bacteroidota > Bacteroidia > Bacteroidales > UBA4417 > UBA4417. The sequence goes on along the minus strand of CAZOXJ010000125.1, from coordinate 11,123 downwards.
CAGCGAAAGATTTGGCAAAGTGGCGCTTGCAGGAGCATTTCTTACGCTGTCGGGTGCATTTATCATCAGTTTACGCACTTCTTCAACCGATAGTTTCTTTACTGCTGCTTCCGGACTTATGTTGCTTTCCACCTCGTTTTATGCCGTTCGTACCATCCTGGCCAAAAAGCATATCCGTGATATCAGCCCGGTAGTGCTTGCAATAAACAGAGCTGTCTTCCTGCTTCTGTTTGCACTTATTTTTATGCTTTTCGGGAAACATTCTTTTAATATTCCTAAAATCGCGCTTATTAATATTGTGGCTGGATCGTTTATTGGTCCCTTCCTCACTTCCATTTTCCAATACTCGGCCCTGAGGTATATTGCTGCTTCCAGATCAGCCATAGTACAAAGCTCTACCGGTTTGTTTGTATTAGCCGGAGCATTTCTGATTTTTGGCAACCTTCCTACTCCGGTTCAGATTTTCGGTGGTTTAATTACCATGGCCGGTGTTATATTGATGATGCGTAAAGATTAAAAACAAAACAGTTTATGATACATCAAATTTATTCCTTTGGTTCATAAGTTGCGCATATCCTTTTTCTTACTTTTACAAGTAAAATAGCCACCCGATTATAAATTTAATATTAACCAATTAAAAATCAGTATTATATGAAAAATGTAATTTTATTCTTCGCAATTATTTTAACTTCTGGTATCGCCAGGTCACAAAACATTAACACCGAATCGGTCCGTTTTATTGAAGTTACCGGAAGTTCGGAACTCGAAATCGACCCTGACGAAATTCGCTTCGAAATAGGAATTGAAGAGTACTGGAAGGAAGAATTTGAAAAAAAGACAGAGTTTAAAGATTACAAAACCAAGGTTCCGATTGCCGAAATTGAAAGCCAGCTTTTGGCCGACCTGGCAAAAATCGGTATTCTGAAGGAAAGTATTACCGTTAAGGAAGTTGGCAATTACTGGAGGCATCGTGGCAAAGAATTTATGATCAGCAAACAGCTCGAAATTACTTTGTTCGATTTCAGGAAAGTGGAAGAAATTACCGCATCCATTAATACCAGGGGCATTAATTACATGCTGATCAAAGAGCTTAAGAACAAAAATATGACTGAATACCGGAAACAGGTAAAAATTGAGGCTCTTAAAGCTGCAAAAGTCAAAGCTGCTTACCTACTGGAAAGTTTAGGAAAACAAGTTGGCGATGTAATTTCCATTACCGAACTGACCGAAAGGAACGACTTTGGCGGATCGCAAAATGCATTAAGCAATGTGGTAATGGCAACACCCGATATTTCTGGTATTGAGAATATCAAAAAGATAAAGCTGCGATATGAGATGAGAGTGAAATTTGAGATTAAATAGGAAG
>CAZOXJ010000125.1:0-9657 GCA_964583325.1 uncultured Lentimicrobiaceae bacterium | reverse complement strand
GATGATGTTTTCGACATTAAAAGCGACCCCGATCAACTTGATGTGAACCAGGATGTAATAACCCGTTTAAAACTGATTCACCCTGCCACGGTTTCGGAATTTAACGACGGGAATGGCCCGGCAGCATGGGTTTTGGTTATCCCAACCACAACAGAATTGATGAACCGTTTCCTGAAATGCGAAATTTCGGAAAAAGAGTTATTCGAACTCACACCTTTGGATAGAGCCTATGAGGCATTATACCTATGTTCAGCTCTTGTTCTGGAAGAATACAGGCGAAAAGGCATCACAAAACAGCTTGCGCTGACTTCAATTGAAAACATTCGCCGCGATCATCCTGTTAAAGCACTGTTTGTGTGGCCTTTCAGCAAAGAAGGTGACCTGACATCGGAAGCCATTGCTCAGCTTACTGCGTTACCCTTGTATCATCGCATGGTAAAAAGCAGTTTATAGTTCCGGCTTTACCGACAGTTATTTTTGCAACATTATTAAGGCTGCAAATCAGATCCTGTTGCCTTATCAGGAGTTTCACTTTACACAATCAGTACAAGGAAGTGTTACAGAAAGCCCTGTTTGATTCATCAAATGTTTCCCTGCCGTCATTTTCGCTGAAATTCTTACTTTCGTAGCGTCTAAATCTATTGAACCCTAACTCATGAAGAAAGCCCTTTTCCCCATCCTAATCGTATTATTCGCAGGGATTTTATCTGCGCAGGCACAAAACGCCGACACCCTTAATCTTTCTGAAGGTCTTATCATCACTATGCCCCGGATGATGAACGAAACAGTATTTACCTCGAATCCGATGGAAACTGCACTCGTTAACGGCACATGGAAAGCGCCCAAAGCCGGTGATAAAGTAAAGGTTTCTGACAGCACCGAACGCGAATGGAAACAAGTAAAAGCTGACGATAAAGGCTGGATAAGAGATACTGTTTTTGGCAATAAGTTTATTTATGTGACTGTCGAAATGAAAAAGAGCGGTGTTATGATCCTTCAGCTCATGGGGAACGATATGGTTTATATCAATGGTTCACCCAGAACCGGAAACCCTTACGGGCAAAGCGATTCGTACAATGCGTGGGAAAACGACTGGAATTTCGTCACTCTTCCGGTTGAACTGCGGAAAGGGAAAAATGAATTTTTGTTCCGTACTTCCCGCGGCAGGATCAAAGCACGTATCTATTCGCCTTCTGCCCCGGCAATGTTTATCAAAAAGGATTTCACAACTCCCGATTTCCTGGTTGGCGAAAAAGCCGAAACCTGGGCTGGTGTTACTGTTATTAATGCCACCAATGCCCGCATGGAAAACCTGGTAGTGAAAGTTAAAACCGGAGATGGCAGCTGGACGAATCAGAGTGTGCCTGTTCTTCAGCCGGCCAGCGTTCGCAAAATCGGTATCAGGCTGATTGCCGATGCGTACCTGAAAGCCGGGGAAGTTTCAGTAAATCTCGAACTTGTTCAGAAAACAGATGGAAAAGAAATTATCCTCGACAAAGTGACAATCCCGATCCGGATTGTTGATAAAAATGACAACCAAAAAGCTACTTTTATCAGCGACATTGACGGCAGTGTGCAGTATTACAGCGTATTACCTCCAAGCAATTACGACTGGAAATCGCCGACCGGTCTTTTTCTTTCGGTTCATGGTGCTTCGGTGGAAGCCATTAACCAAACTGGCTCCTATGCTCCTAAAACCTGGGGAATGGTTGTAGCGCCAACCAACCGCAGACCTTATGGTTTCAACTGGGAAGACTGGGGTCGGCTGGATGCCCTTGAAGTGCTTAAGCTCGCAAAAAAGAAATACAACATCGACGAAACCCGTGTTTATCTTACCGGACACTCCATGGGCGGACACGGAACCTGGCATATCGGCGCTATGTTCCCCGACCAGTTTGCAGCCATTGGCCCAAGTGCCGGATGGATCAGTTTCTGGAGTTACCGTTTCCGCGGACAAAATATTGTTGACACCTCCGACGTGCGAAAAATGATCCGCCGCTCTACCACCCCAAGTGAAACCATGTCGTTCGCCGATAATTACAAGCAGCAGGGCGTGTATGTAATTCATGGTGAAATTGATGATAACGTGCGCATCGATCAGGCAAAAATGATGATTGAGAGACTCAAAGAAATCAATCACCCCGATTATCAATATCATTTTCAGCCTGATGCAAATCATTGGTGGGATTTGAGCGACGAACGCGGTGCCGACTGTGTGGATTGGCCACCTTTATTCGATTTCTTTGCACGACATGCCCGCCCGCTTAAAGATAAGATCAGGAAAATTGATTTTCTTACCGCCAATCCCGGTATCTCTTCACGCAACAACTGGCTGATAGTGGATGCCCAGGAAAAGCAACTTGCCATGAGCGAAGTGCATATCCTTGTGGATCCTTATCAGCAGCGCTTCACAGGAACTACTTCCAACGTTGCCCGCATAGCTTTCGACCTGGATATATTGCCAAAACAGGATTCAATTTCAGTAACACTTGACGGACAAACAATCCGCCCGATCTGGCTGGCTGCCGCTCAGAAACAGATTTGGCTCGAAAAAACAGATAACAAATGGAAAGTAGCAGCTAAACCTTCTGCAAAAATCAAAAATGCCGATCGATATGGCACGTTCAAAGATGCTTTCCGCCATCGGATGCTGTTTGTTTACGGAACAAAGGGAACTGCTGACGAAAACCAGTGGGCTTATGACAAAGCCCGTTACGATGCCGAAAAATTCTGGTACCAGGGCAACGGCAGCATCGAAGTAATTCCGGATACTGATTTTAATGCCAAGCAGGACCCCGACCGCAGTGTAATCCTTTATGGAAACAGCGTTACCAACAGCGCCTGGAATTTATTGCTTGCCGACAGTCCTGTGCAAGTTACGAAAGGGAGCATAACAGCCGGCAACAAAACATTTGCCGGAAACGACCTCGCCTGCATGTGTGTGCGTCCGCGTGCGGGAAGCGAAACCGCCTGTGTGGCATTCGTATCCGGCACCGGTATAAAAGGAATGAAACTTACAACCCGACTGCCTTATATGAACCCCGGCATCGGTCTGCCCGACTGCACCATCCTGAGTCCTGAAATATTAACTAATGGTGATTCAGGTGTTTTGATGACAGGATTCTTTGGTCTCGACTGGAGTATTGAAAATGGTGAGTTCGTGCAAAGCGGGAAATAAATCAAATTCCGTTTCCGGCTCCTTTTTTCAAAGTTAAACAGGTAGTTTGTACTACATTTGGCGATTCGTATCCGTTTCAGAAACCAGTAACATCAACAAATAATTTTAAAATGAAAAAAATTACCTATACCTTCATAATCAGCATTTTCGCTCTGTTAGCAACTGCTCAACCCGGTGCCCCGAAATGGCTTCCTGATGGAAACGCATACACATCACTGGATAAATACTCAGTTGTAAAAACAGAATTGCCTTCGTTAACAAAAACAGTTTTATTCGAACTGGAAAAATTTATTCCTAAAGACGAAACACATCCGCGCGAAATTTCATCCTTTGCACTATCTGCCGATCTGAAGCAGGTATTGTTGAAAATAAACACGCAGACACAGTATCACAAAACTACCGGTGAAGTTTGGGTTTACAATTCAAAAGATGAAAAAATTATACAATTAGGAAAAACGCTTCGTGCGGAAGGTTTGATGTATCCGAAATTTTCGCCTGACGGAACTAAAGTAGCCTACGTTTACCAGGATTATTCCAATAACCAGGTAGTTTATAACCTGTACGTCGAAGATCTGAAAACCGGAAAAATAACACAACTTACTTTCGATACCCGCGATCGCAGCATAAACGGAACTTTTGACTGGGTGTATTCCGAAGAATTATTTTGCACGGATGGTTTCAGATGGAGCCCTGACGGCACACGCATTGCTTACTGGAATGTTGATGCATCGAAAGTGCGCAATTACCTGATGCTTAATACAACCGATTCTATTTACCCGTTTACGGTAGCTGTAGAATATCCGAAAGCCGGCGAAGACCCTTCACCAGCGAAAATCGGTGTCGTGGATATATCCAACGCCAAAACAAAGTGGATGGATATCGAGGGCGATCCGCGGCAGCATTACCTTACAAAAATGGAATGGTCGTCGAAAAACGAACTGATCATACAGCAACTGAACCGCAAACAGAATGTTTCGAAACTCTGGCTGGCAAATACGGCAACAGGCTCAGCGAAAGTTATGTGGAGCGATACCGATAAAGCATGGATTGATATTGAAGCCACCTGGAACACTAACGACAATGCAGGCTGGAACTGGATCGAAGGTGGAAAAGCTTTTCTATGGGCCAGCGAAAAAGATGGCTGGAGGCATTTGTACCGTATCGGCATGGATGGCAAAGAAAGTCTGATCACCAAAGGAGATTTTGATGTGATAAAATTATACCTCATCGATGAGCCCAACAACCTGGTTTATTTTGCAGCAACGCCCGAAAATGCAACACAACGTTACCTTTTCAGTACAAAACTCGACGGGTCGGAAGCTCCAAAACGCATAACGCCAGCCGATTTTACCGGAACCAACGATTATATGCTTTCGCCAAACGGAAAATGGGCACGTCACGTTTTCTCAAGTCATCTTTATCTGCCTTCTGCTGAGTGGATTACTTTACCGGCGCACGAACCTGTTGACGCAGCAAAAAGCATTATGAGCAACCGTAAGGAAGACCCGGCCGGCAAACAGGTTTCGTTCTTTAAAGTTACAACCGAAGACGGAATTACGCTGGATGGATGGATTTCGAAACCGAAAGATTTTGATCCTTCGAAAAAATACCCTGTTTTCTTTTATGTGTACGGCGAACCCTGGGGATGCACCGTTTTTGATAATGCAAGGATTGGCCGTTCGGGGCAATTTGGCGGCAATATTGCCGATATGGGCTACCTGTATGTTTCGGTAGATTGCCGTGGCAGCCAGGCGCCTCGTGGCCGGGAGTGGCGAAAATCGGTTTACAGGCAGATTGGCCGCCTCAATATCCGCGATATGGCTATGGGAGCAAAAGAAGTTCTTAAATGGGAATACTGCGATACCAGCCGCGTTGCCGTTCACGGTTGGAGCGGTGGCGGATCGTCAACACTTAACCTGATGTTCCAGTACCCCGAAATTTTTAAAACCGGAATTTCGGTTGCCGCTGTAGCAAACCAGCTGGCATATGATAATGCCTACCAGGAACGCTACATGGGCATTCCGGCCGAAACGCGTGAAGATTTTATTGCCGGTTCGCCTTATACTTATGCTAAAAACTTACAGGGAAACCTGCTTTATATCCATGGTACAGGCGACGACAATGTGCATTATGCCAATGCCGAGAAACTTTTCAATGAACTGATCCGCTATAATAAACCCTTCCAGATGATGGCGTACCCTATGCGTTCGCACGGAATTTATGAGGGTGAAGGTACATCGCAGCATCTGACTACGATCTGCAAAAAATTCCTGCTCGAGAACTGCCCTCCGGGAGGCAGATAGTTTCTCAACTGGCGTTACAACTTTGCTGACTAAATACTTGGGCTTTAAGAACAAAAGGCACCAATATTATGTTTATTTGTGAAAAAGAAACAGATATGAAACAGGCAAAACTCACAATTATAGCAATATTGCTCTTAAGTATAAGCAGCAGTGCCCAGATAAATCTTATAGGAGCTCAGATTAACCAGGGAACCGGTAACATTGACATTGTTAAATGGCAGGCTCTTGATGAGTCTTCGTTGACAATATACCCTACCACACTGCAGGCGTATGTTTTTGGTTCATCTGTTTTCGATGCTTACAACAGCAACTATTATCTGAACGGTTTCGGAACATCGGCAAATGGACTTTTTTCATTCAACAGCATTTCCAACGAGCAGAATATCAGTAGTTTTAATGCTTTTTCGAGTATTACTGAAATTGACATGAGCACAGGGAAAATTTATACCCTGAGCGCCGAAGTTGCTGATTATATAAGTGTAAACGAATACGATATCAATACCGGCGAAGAAATTCTGCTGGGTCAGATTTTTGAACCTGGAATACAGGGAATAATTGCTGATGCCACAGGTTTTGATTCGAATAACGGAATTTTATATTATGTCGGTTATGATACCCTTCCAAGCCTATGTTTATATGGCATAGAGGTGCGTGAGCCTATATTTACCTACACGAAAACCACCCTTATAAGCACAGCAGCCGCCAACAACATTTCGAGTGTTAATTACGACAATGTAAACAATACCATTTTTGCAATGAGTGCCGAATTTTCGGCCTCAGGCAATTACGAAGGAAATAAAGTAGTGGAGATTAATAAATCGACAGGTGAAATAATTACAAGAGGAGCTTTGGCAGGATTTGAAGCTTTCCTTGGGGGATCTTCTTCATTCGATCAAAACACCGGAAGTTTACTTTTGGTTGGCTTTGATGCTGATTTTAACCAAGAAATGATCGTTTTCAATACCAACGACAATACTTATATCACAGGATTTGTACCTGGCCTTGTTTCGGAAATCGTTTGCGACAATAATGTTTTTGCAAAGAATGCGTACCTTACGACTTCGGTAAATGAAAATGAAAAATCTGAAATAAGTGTGTTTCCAAATCCCGCCAGCACAAAAATTACAATTGCTTCTCCCGGAACAGGATCAGGTGACATTATTGTAAGCCTTTTCGATATGAATGGGAAAATGGCACTTCAGGATCGTTTTGCACAGAAGAACCAGAATACGCTGGATGTAAGTACGTTGCCAAAAGGTGTTTACCTGATTAAAGCTGAAACGCCGGAAGGAAAAACAAGCAAAAAAATAGTGATCAGGTAGGTTGCAGCAGGTTCCGATTGAAGCCTGATGATTGCCAAATTTCAAGGATAAGAAAGAGTGAGGTTCAAACACATACCTCAGATTTTTTAAACACAAATGGCCGGTTTTGCAACCGGCCATTTGCGTTTAGGTTTCAACTGTACTTATTTGGATGCCTGTGCATTAGGCTTCAGATATGTATTAAGAAAACCGACCGTGCGTTTTGCCGTGGTGATCTGATTTTCCTTTTTTACAAAACCATGACCTTCATCCGGATAAACCACATACTCGACAGGCACACCGTTTTTCTTAACTCCGGCTACTATTTCGTCGCTTTCGACAGGTAAAACGCGTACATCATTTGCTCCCTGGAAAACGATAAGTGGTTTTGTAATTTTCTCATAATTATAAAGTGGCGAAATATTCTTTAATCTTACGCTGTCGGCAGTAAACGGATCGCCCATTTCTTCATACAGTGCTTTACGGAACGATTCCCAGTAAGGCGGAATACTTTTAAGCGTGCGCATCCAGTTGGCCACACCAAATAAATCGACACCTACCTTAAATTCGTCGGGATAAAATGCCAGCGCGGCTAACACCATGCACCCGCCATAGCTTCCGCCATAAATACCAATTGCGGTACTGTCAATATAGTCCTGCTCTGTGAGCCATTTTTTTCCATAAATACAATCTTTCAGGTCGCCGTTGCTATGATCCTTATTATCCATTTTGTAAAATGTTTTACCATAACCGCTGCTACCCCTGTTATTTACAGCAAGCACTGCATAGCCCTGGTTTACAAGATATTGAATTGTATTACTGAATCCGACACGGCTCTGTCCACCCGGTCCGCCATGCACAAATACCAGTGCAGCAACCTTGTTCTTTTTATCTGCCTGCAACGGTTTGTAAAATATGGCGGGAATCTCTAATCCATCGAAAGACTTATACCTTATCACCTCAGCCTGAACAAGGTCGTTCCGATCAACTTCCGGATTTAGTGTTGAGGTTAGTTGTTTCAGTTCTTTACTTTCAGTATTATAAAGATAGAGATTAGCCGGACTGGTGCTGCTGCCAACGGTGAGGAGAAGGTTTTTCTCACTCGGAGAAATTATTACGCCCAAAACATCTCCATCTTTTATTTCGGGGAAACTCACCTGTTTGCCCGAAGCATGGTCGAAGAGCATTACTTTGTTCTTTCCGTCTTCGTTTACAAATATCGTATGGTATTTTTCGTTCTCACTTAAACCCATTCCGGCAACATCCCATTTGTCCTCGAAAATTTTCTCGGCTTTCCCTGAATTGATATTGTATTTCACCAGGTAACTGAACTCGCTGCCATCATTGGTTGTGTAATACATAATACTGTCGTTTATCTCAAAACCGCTTGGGTTCCACGTTGCTTCGCTGTCGCTACTCAGACGCTTCATGGTTTTAGAATTACGGTCGTAGAGATAAAGCTCATTTTTATCTGTAGTTATACTTTTGGTTAAAGCCAGGTAGCGCTCAGATTTGCTAACACCGGCAGGATCAAATCCGTCCTTGTTTTCGTAGAGCAGAACTGGTTTCCAGGTGGTGGTATCGAGTTTCCAGATATCAAAAAACTGAGGATTACGTTGATTACTTGTTACATACATGCTTTTTTTATCATGGCTCCAACCTGCAAAATTATTCGCACTGTTTGGCCATGGAGTTAAATCCCTTGCGATAGCATCGCCCTGGCTCATGAGATATAGATGAGAATTTTCGTTACCGCCCGAGTCGGCGGAATAAATAAATTTACTGCTTCCCGGAAGGTAATCGATGGCAAAGTGCGAGTCCTTTTTCGAACGGGTAAGTGGTTTAAAAGAAGTATCGGCAATATTAAGTTCGTAAACATTATAAATACCGGTTGAGTTATTGTCGACCAGTATTTTTGTTTCGTCAGCACTAAATCCGGCAGCGCCTACCGAAAGGTTATCATACAACTGCTCAATGGTAAATTTTTCAGGGATACGCGATTTTTCTCCCGGATTGCACGAAACTATTACAAACATAGCCATGCCGGCAAACAGAATAAGCTTTGATTTTAACATAGGATTGCTGGTTTTTGGGTTTATAACTATTGAACTCGGATAATAAGATATGACGCTCTTTGTCCTGAAATTGTTACAGATAAGGGAAGTAAAATGGAAATGTTTTTTATTTAGTAAAAAGCCGGTTTCAGATCGGTATAAAAATTCAATTAAAACAGTTTTTTCATCATTATGAAAGTCAGTAAATCCTTAAATCATTTAACAAAAAATCTTCCTCAAAACCAACTACTTATTTTCGGTGTAAATGTCTTTAAAGGCAAACTTTACAAGTTCGTCGAGCGGAATAAGGTCGAGAGTTTTTTCGTGCGTTGCTTCGAGCACAACCTGGGGAGCAACACCGGCTTTCCAGGCCTCAACCCATCGCGAAGCACACAAACACCATCGGTCGCCGGGAACTAAACCCGGAAAATTCCATTCGGGCATAGGTGTAATAAGGTCGTTGCCAATGCTTTTTGAATACACTAAAAACTCATCTGTAACTACCACACAAACTGAATGTACTCCGGCATCATTGGCGTCGGTATTGCAGTAACCATCGCGGTAATATCCTGTGAGAGGGCTTGTGCAACAAGGTATCAGTTTTTCGCCATATATATTCGTGCTCATAAGAAAATTCGTTGAAAGTGAAAGTTTTGTAAAAAATTTGAGACGCAGGCTACTTAAAGCCATGTGCTGAAACATTTGGCTCTAATCAGGTAAAGCAACTCCGGATAGGTCAGATTTTTTTTAAACCCGCTTCAGAGCAGCCGGTCAATAGAATGCTCTTTATTAAACAAACGATATAAATAATTTGTTTCGAA
>CAZOXJ010000124.1:8130-12463 GCA_964583325.1 uncultured Lentimicrobiaceae bacterium | reverse complement strand
AATAAGTTAAATCAATTATTCGTGGGCAAAATAATCTTAGTATATGTTATCTTTTTAATAGCCACAGAAAGGGATATTAATGTTCTTTTCCTACTGGTGTTACACAATAAATTGCACCTGAATGGAATGGCTACACCACAATGTTGTTAACTATATTTAACATATCAATAAAAAAGTATTGAAATATCAGAGGTATATGCTCGTTTTATAACCTCATCAATGGGTGGTATACTTATTGATCATGACTGGGAATTGGCTTTATGCCAAATCTGCATTTACGAAACGAACTTTAAAATTATATGCCATGCATCCAACTCTTGATATAAAAGGCGAACATGCTTCAACTAGTATTATTCTGGATACAATGAAAAAGCTGGCAGTTGATATGTGTTTAGGTAAATTTATAGACTCATACAGGATAGTACAGATCATTGGTTTTCTGCACACGTTGAATCAGCATAGCCATTATGAAAAGGAAGAAAAATGTCTTTATCCGGCCTTACTTGGTTATGATGTGCCGTGGACCGCTGATACAATAAATCATCTGATCAGCGAGCATAAGCTTGCTCAAACGTATATAACTGAAATTGATACTCTTTTTGAAGAGTATCTTTCGGGCAATAGCCAAATTACTAACAAATTGGCTCTGTGCATGATTAACTATGTTGAACATGAAAAGAGGCACATTAAAATACTTGATAACGTTGTGTTGCCTTTGTGCGAAAAGCTTTTTGATAAAAGTAAACTCAAATCGGTTTCGTCTGATTTCAAAAAGTTACAAGATCAGAATGTTGGACATCTTAACCGCCAGGAGTATCGCAAATTACTGTCAATGCTAAATGCAGAAAATGATATTCCCAGTGAAAGAGTATATTATTAGTGAATGGGAAGGGTGTTGTAAAAACCATAGAGAAATTTAACCGGGATAAAATTCTTTATTTCAGAAAGTCCCAGGTCCCAGGTTTCAAATTTCAAGATTCAAAGTGTACTTTATCCTGTTTCTTTTAATTTAGGACTTTGACTTTGATAATTGGGATTTACAAATCTCAGACATTATTCCCTTGGCCTTGCAGACTGGCCGATGATGGTTGTTTTGCCTGCGTCAGTCATGCTATTGAGTGCAAGCAGTAATACGACTATTTCCTTCCGGGTTGATAATTTTCCTATCTTTACATATAAGAAAACATTGAGTTTCTATTTGCCGGGTAACAGGCAAATCCTGTAATTTTAGTAACAAGCTGATCGCCAATGCCAAAGCATCCTCCTCCAAAAAGCTCCGGAATACTTTCTGATATCCGGTATTTCTTTTTAGAGAAACCAGAGGTGAAAACGAGTATCAAATTCCATTCGGAAGAAGAGCGTATGTTTTATAGTAAAAACATACTGCAACGCACCGGCATAGGGGTTGATAAGTATAGTGTGCTTAATATTCATCGCATCGGGATTGAAGCCCCGGCAACCTTTGTTTTCGAAGAATTGCTGAAATGGAATGGCGATTCCAGTTGCTGGCCAAACCATATTGCCAAGGTAACTCTCCGGGATAATGAACTGGAACAGATCAAAGTAAACCTTTTCGGGTGGCCTTCAGATCCGTTTAAACAAAAAAAAGGTATAGCCGGGTTTCAGCTTTTTCACTTATTCAATTTAAACGCTTTAAAAATACAGTCGACCCCCGATCCGTTTGATTTTGATAACGCAAGGTTTTTATTGTACAAATGCAGCGGTGGTTATCCTATAGGTGTATTCCTGATGTATGTCCGATCCTCGATTCCTGAGCGCGGAGAGCGAGAAATGGCTCAACTTTTTATGGTTGTAGGCTTTAACTTTTATGGAAACAGTAAATTAACCAAAATAAATATTATTAATAAAACCTGGGAAGCTGTGCATAACCGGGCCACAACTCATATTATGAATAAGTTTAAACAATTGAGCGAATGGCGGTTCGAGGAATTTACCAGCGAATAAAAACCCCTCCACGAGGGTTAGATATATACTGAATAATTTATAATACAAAGACCAAATCCTAAAACAGATTCCTTCACTGTATTGGCAAAGAAATAAATAGCTGAACAGAACAATTAATCCTTTACACACCGTATTGATAAACCATAATTCTTTGGATATCCGTAGTAGTGAGAAGCGGAAAAAAAGCCGATCTGGGAGTTTAAATAACTAAGGCTTCGGTTAAATGCTAAATAGGTGATATTGAAATACTCGGTAGTGGACCAATAGCAGGTTGTTTGGCCCAAGCCACTAAACAGATCGTTCATTCGCGATCCCCCCGGAAGAGCCGAAAAACCACTTGAATTTGTTCCGTTCCCATCATTAAACCATCCGGAGGCCGATTTCAGTTTATCACCTTCATCTGTTCCGCGCCATCCAAGACCATACGCTTCTTCATAGCTCATACCTAAAAACATTTCCAGTTCCATCCACTCGGCATCGCTGGGCAAGTGCCAGCCACACGGACAGGCACCCTGAACATCACTTGGGCTCAATTCACTGCTTTCCGCCCCATTCATCGCCGCTGCCCAGGTATATAGCGCACCGAAAGTATTTCCATTCGATATCGAATTATCATAATAACAATAAGCCTGGTCCGAATAGCTCAGATTACCCCATTCGGAATTGCTTTGTACCTGGTTTATTTCTGTCCCATCCGAAAAATGAGTGGATTTCAGGTTTTCAGCCATCCATGTCTGATTACCTATAAGGGCTGTTGTGTAATGGTTACCATCGTAATCATTACAGGAGCTAAAACCGAAGGTTATCGTTTTACTGTTGGTTGGTATATCAGTAAGCACAGTACTGTATGGACCTGCCGTTGCTCTGAAAAGCAGGAGATCGCCATCGGAATAAAGCATTTGGGTTGTTGTTTCAGCACTTTTCAAAGGCAAGTTCCCGGTTGATTCATCGAAAGAAATTACCACAATTTCTGCCTGACTTTTGGAGCTGCTTTCACTTATAAGTTTTATGGCGCGCGAATAGTTTTTTGCTGTTACTTTCACTAAATATATTCCCGGGTCAATACCCGAAATCCGTAAACTATGCTTACCGGGTGAGAGTATCAGCAAAGTACGATAAACGGTTTTACCGCTCAAATCAACAATACTGAAAGCCGTGCTATTTTCATCTGTCGAAACGAAGGTTAAAATAGTCTGATCCTTCATCGGGTTCGGGTACAAGTGAATCCGGTCATCTTCAATATCCTGCGAATCAATGCCTAATGATGATTTAAGGTGAAGAGTATCTCCTGAATTCAAAAAGACGGAATTTCCGCGTGTTAAGTTTTCAACTTTTACATTGCTTACAACATTAGTATCGCCAATGGCCGCAAAACTGATTCTGTAGTCCTGAGCATGCGTTTTCGCGATTGTTAAAAGCAGGAAAATTAAAAGCCAGGGTTTTCTCATTTTTTTCCGTTGAAAGGTGAAAAAAGAAAAAAGTTACAAATGAAACTTTATTAGATGTAAAGGTAGCTTTAAAAATTCGAATAATTACGTAATAGGATTTCATTTACACTTAATGCGGCACGAAGAATATGAATGATCTGATATAATGAACATAGTCCGTAAGTAATTTTCAGTAGCCTCAATATCAACAACATATAAAATCAGGCCTTTGCGTTCTAATCTGCTGATAATCTGCAATATAATGTTTTGCGGTAAATAAAAATTTAACAGAATACTACTGTATTACCATGGATGGCCGGATTTTCGGTGTAACCCGAACAAACGCTTTTCCGTCTTTTTGCTTAAGTTTGCTAAACATTATCTTTATTAATTAAAATCCGGTGCGAATATGACAGCCTTTATGATTCTTTCCACAACCCTTATCACCCTGGCCCTAATTTTTTATTCCCTGGGTGTGTGGGCTGAGCGTATTGCACGTTACCTGAAGCTATGGCATGTCGCAGCTTTCTGGACCGGTTTTGCTTTTGATGTTTCGGGTACATGGGCTATGACAAAGCTTGCTGATGGTCCGTTTAACCTGTTGGAATTGCATACACTCACCGGACAAATAGCACTTTGGCTAATGCTCGCTCATGCTATCTGGGCAACCTATGTAATACGAAAAGGGAGTGAAAAAACGCGAACCGGTTTTCACCGGTATAGCATGGTTGTGTGGCTTATCTGGTTGATTCCGTATTTCGGGGGGATGTTTATGGGGATGGCGGGGTGAGATTTTGAGTTAATTGAGATCATAGGCTGACGAGTTGAGGGGGCGAAGGGGAGATATGGAGAAAGGAGAAACAAACCCTGGCTGTCTATTCTGTAACCTCTGGTTCCATCTTCCTATTTTCTGCTTCCAGCCAATATCCTTCTGCTATTTC
>CAZOXJ010000124.1:0-8030 GCA_964583325.1 uncultured Lentimicrobiaceae bacterium | reverse complement strand
AGCACCGGCTTCAATTCTTTACCTGAATCAGTAAGGCTGTACTCAACAAACGGCGGAATAACCGGTAATGCATTCCGGTGAACAAGGTTATCCGCTTCGAGTTGTTTTAAGTGCTGAATAAGCATTTTTTCGGTAATAGCCGGAATCAGTTTTTTTAACTCGCTGTAACGCTTTGTTCCACTCAGCAGGTTAAAGATTATGATAGGTTTCCACCGGCCTCCTATCTTATCCAATGTATAAGTCACCGGACATTTGGTAAGGGCATTTTTGCGGTTGTCCTGGTTAGTGGAGGTTTCTTTAATCTTTGTCATTTGTACACACTTTGGGGTAAGTACTTGTATAAAAGTAAGTGCAAATATACCTTTGTTCCGTTAAATAAAAACAAAAAAATATGAAAATTATAGTAACAGGTTCTTTGGGGCATATCAGCAAACCCCTTGTTGAAAAATTAATTGCAGCAAAACACAATGTCACAGTTATCAGTAGCAATGCTGACCGCAAATCTGAAATTGAAGCACTTGGCGCAACAGCTGCTATCGGATCAGTTAGTGAGCTGGCTTTTGTTACCGAAGTGTTTAAGGGAGCTGATGCTGTTTACACAATGGTACCTCCAACATACGCTGCAGCCGACTGGAAACAACATATTGCCGGCATTGGCAAAATTTATGCCCAGGCTATTGCAGCTGCGGGAGTAAAAAATGTTGTAAACCTGAGCAGTATGGGAGCTCATATGCCTGAAGGTTGCGGACCAGTTAGCGGATTGTATTTTGTTGAACAAGCGTTGAACGCACTTGATGGAGTAAATGTGAAACATCTTCGCCCTGGATTTTTCTATTACAATTTTATGGCCAACATCGGGATGATAAAACATATGGGATTTATTGGAGGTAACTATGGCGAAAGTGCAAAACTGGTATTAGCAAACCCGGCTGACATTGCTGATGCTGCTTATGAAGAGCTGGTAAACCTTTCATTTACGGGCAACAGCATTCGTTATGTTGCCAGCGACGAAAAAACTACGGATGAAGTAGCTTCAATCCTTGGTTCTGCCATTGGAAAACCTGATTTGAAATGGGTTAACTTCAGTGACGAACAAACGATGGGCGGTATGCTGCAAAACGGAGTTCCGGAAGATGTAGCTAAAAATTATGCCGAAATGGGATCAGCAATGCGAAGTGGTAATATGGCTTCGGAATACCTGCAAAACAAACCTGCAACATTTGGCAAAACTAATTTCGAGGCATTTGCACCTGCATTTGCAGCGGCATACGCGCAGTAATAATTCAAGGTTATACAAAAGGGAAAAGGAGCTTCGGCTCCTTTTTTTATGCCGGTTCAATTAAATCCCACAGGTTACCGTACAAATCAGCAAACACAGCTACCGTGCCGTACGATTCTTTAACAGGTGGCCGGATAATAGCAACACGATTATCGAGCAAATTCTGATAATCTCTTTCAAAATTATCTGTATTCAGAAACAGAAAAACCCTTCCGCCGGTTTGGTTGCCAATCCTGCTTTTTTGTTCGTCAGTGCCAGCTTTCGCAAGTAAAAGGCAACATCCGGCTGAACCCGGTGGAGCTATACGCACCCAGCGTTTTGCATCACTCAGCACAGTGTTTTCCACAAGAGTGAAATGCAGTTTGCCAGTATAAAATTCAATGGCCTCGTCATAATCATTCACAAGGAGGGCGATATGTGCAATATGTTGGTTCATCCGGGTTTTATTGAAATATTTTATTGAATGATCTTTTCAAAGGTACGAATATGGTTTTATTATGGTTTAACCATAATTGATGCATTTTTTTTCTGAATATTTTTACAAAACGAATCTTACTTTTACTTATTCAATTATTTTAGCTTTCAATAAATTTCGGGAAAATGAGAAAGAGACAACTGTTTGCGCTATGTCTGATATTTTTCAGTGTTTTAATAATGATGTCGTGCCGCCAGGATCAAAAGAAACCGATGAATATTGTTTTCATTATGGCCGATGATCATGCTTCGAGGGCTATCAGCTGCTATGGAAGCGGATTGAACCAGACTCCCAATATCGATAAACTTGCTGATCAGGGTGTGAGGTTTACCAATGCCTGCGTTACCAATTCCATTTGCGGGCCGAGCCGGGCTACTTTGCTAACCGGTAAATACAGCCATATAAACGGCTTCATGACTAACGACAATACCTTTGACGGAAGCCAGCAAACTTTTCCGAAATTGTTACAACAAGCAGGTTACACAACAGCAATTATCGGCAAATGGCACCTGGTAAGTGATCCTACTGGTTTCGACTACTGGAACATACTTCCCGGACAGGGCGATTATTACAATCCCGATTTTATTGATAACGGGAAGCGGGTGAACGAACATGGCTATGTTACCGATCTCATTACCCAAAAGAGCATAGCCTGGTTGCGTAAACAGGACAAAGACAAGCCTTTCTGCTTGCTGGTTCATCACAAAGCGCCTCACCGCAACTGGCTGCCTTCGCCAAAGCATCTGAATGATTTTCAAGGGGTCCGTTTTCCGGTTCCGGCAAATTACTTTGATGAATATTCAGGCCGGGAAACCACTGCCGGTGCCCAGGAAATGAGTATTGCCAGGGATATGGCCGATGGATACGATCTTAAACTAAATGTAAAAGGGTACCCGGATAGCATTAATAATCAAGGTTTTGATAACTGGAAAGCGCGAATGGATGCTGAACAGTGGGCTGCATGGGTTAAAGTTTACGCTCCCCTGAATGAAGATTATTATTTACAAAACCCGGGTGGTAAAGAACTGGCCGAATGGAAATACCAGCGGTATATGCACGATTATTTATCTACCGTACAATCCGTTGACGAAAGTGTGGGCGAAATTGTAGCTTACCTGAAGGAAAACGATTTGTACGAAAACACGCTGATTGTTTATACCTCCGACCAGGGATTTTATACCGGCGAACATGGCTGGTTCGACAAACGTTTTATGTATGAAGAATCGCTGCTTACGCCTTTAATTATTCACAATCCTGCTGCTATTCAGCAAAAAGCAGTTTGTGCTTCGCTGGTTCAAAACACTGATTTTGCGCCTACTTTGCTCGATATTGCAGGTGTAAAAGTGCCCGCCGACATGCAGGGCGTTTCACTCAAACCTCTATTGGTAAATCCTTCGAAAAGTGTTCGTGATGCCGTTTATTACCAGTATTTTGAATACCCGGCCATACACAGCGTGAAACGGCATTACGGAATCCGAACAGATCGTTATAAATTGATTCATTTTTACCATGACGTGGATGTGTGGGAGTTTTACGATCTGAAAACTGATCCGGGGGAAATGAAAAATCTGATCAGTGATGTGAAAAGCCAGGAAACAATTGCCAATTTAAAAAAGCAGCTGGAGAAATTGCGCCATCAATATAACGTTCCGGCACTGGAGGATGAACTTAAAATGGGTTATAAAAGTGTCGTTAACCAGGCAGCCGGTTTAGAAGTAAAATTTACATATCCGCCATCAGCGAAATACTCCGAAGGGAAAAATGTTCTGACCGACGGAATAGTGAAAACACTAAATGCATGGCATCCGGGAGATATGTCGGGCTGGCAGGCGATAGAAGGGAAAGATCTTGAGGCAATTATAATTTTTGAAAAACCGCTTTATGCTGACACTATTTCAATAAATTGCCTCGGGCACGATGCCGCATGGATAGTATTACCAAAAGAAGTTGTGTTTGAAGTTTCTTCCGATGGTAAAAATTACCGAAAACTGAAAATGTATTCCTTTCCCTATGCATCCTATTCGAACCGGAAGATTGTATGCTATAAAGCAGCGGCAGAAAAGGAGAATTTCAGGTTTCTGAAAGTAAAAGCAGTCAATATGGGAGTGCTTCCCGAAACGCACGCGGCCAAAGGCAAACCGGCCTGGCTGTTTGCGGATGAGATAGTGGTTAAATAAACAAACAAATCAGAAAATTAATTCTATAAAATCCGATGCATTATGTTTGAAAACAATGGGTTGCAAATCAAATTAGTCAGTTTGGCAGCAGTATTTTTACTTGCCGGAAGTCAGGCTTTTGCACAAACGGCAAATACCGTAAAGCAACCCAACATTGTTATCATTTTTGCTGACGACCTTGGGTATGGCGACCTGGGATCATACGGTGCCAGTGGTTACGAAACACCAAACCTCGATAAACTGGCCAGCCAGGGAACACGATTTACCAATTTTTATGCAGCGCAGGCAGTTTGCAGTGCATCTCGAGCCGGCTTGCTGACCGGTTGTTATCCCAACCGCATCGGCATTTCGGGAGCATTAATGCCCTGGTCGAAAACCGGGCTTAATCCGGAAGAAACCACTTTAGCCGAAATGCTGAAACCATTGGGATATGCCACTTCAATCGTCGGGAAATGGCATCTGGGTTACCAGGAAGAATTTCTGCCTTTGCAGCATGGCTTTGATGAATATTATGGATTGCCATACTCCAACGATATGTGGCCCGTAAATTACGATGGAAAACCTATTACCGATTCGGCCGATTATAAAATTAAATATCCGCCGCTATACCTGATTGAAGGTAATAAAAAGGCGCAAGTTGTGAGCAACCTTCAGGATATGACCCATTTAACGACGCTTTATACACAAAAAGCCGTTGATTTCATTCAAAGAAATAAAGAACATCCTTTTTTCCTTTACCTGGCTCATTCCATGCCACATGTGCCGCTGGCGGTTTCCGAAAAATTTAGAGGGAAAACGGATCAGGGGCTTTTTGGTGATGTAATCGAAGAACTCGACTGGTCGGTGGGTGAGGTTATGAAGGCTCTTGATGAAAACGGACTGAATGAGAATACCCTCGTAATTTTTACTTCCGATAACGGTCCTTGGCTCTGTATGGGAAATCATGCCGGTTCAACCGGCGGCTTGCGCGAAGGCAAAGGCACCAGCTACGAAGGCGGGCAGCGGGAACCCTGCATTGTCCGTTGGCCGGGACACACACCTCCCGGGGCGGTGTGCAGCAAGCTTTCATCAACAATTGATATTCTGCCGTCGATTGCAACAATTACAGGGGCGGCTGTACCTGAAAAGCAGATTGACGGAGTTGATATTTCTGCTCTTTGGAACGGAAACTTCCATGCCGATCCAAGGAAAGATTTTTACTATTATTACGGACGCAACAACCTGGAAGCCATCAGGGTCGGTAAATGGAAAATGGTATTTCCACATAATCTGGAATCGTACGAAGGCACACCGCCCGGCCGTGATGGTTTTCCCGGTAAAAAGATTATGCGTACAGCCGAACTGGCTTTGTATGATCTCGACCGTGATCCGGGCGAGCGCTACAATGTAATTGACCAATATCCGGAAGTAGTTGAAAGTATTAAGAAAATTGCAGAAAAAGCCCGCCAGGATCTGGGCGATGATTTAACCCATTCGGTTGGGAAAAATCGCCGCGAACCGGGAAGAGAAAAGGTGGATTATTCCGTCTTTTCAAAAATTTTAGAGCATAAAGCAGCTGGTAAAATAGCCAGGTTGAGTACTAATGATGAAACCGCTGGGGCGGAAATTACACCCGCTTTGCTTACTGATGGCTTTATATTGACAAAGATCGATAATAACAATGATCTGCGTTTCTGGAAAGGTTTTGAGGGAACTGATATGGATATTACTATTGATTTGCTGAAAATTGAAAAAGTAAATTCTGTAAGTATTAATTTTCTTCATGAAACCAACCAGTGGATTTTCAGACCTCAAACCGTAAGTTGTTTTATTTCGGATGATGGTAAAAACTATCAGGAAGCAGGAAAATCAGCGTTCAGGATACAATTGGAACAGCGACAAGCAACAATGGATTCATATAATTTTACAATTGATAAACGTACCCGATATATCCGTGTGAAAGCCGAAAATATCAAAATCTGCCCCGAATGGCATGTAGGTAAAGGTCAGAAAGCATGGATTTTTGCTGATGAGATTGTGGTGAGATAGGAAAGTAAAAAACCTAAATATCTGCTCTTATGAACTTACCTGTCATATTAATTCGGCGCCCAATAAAGGGGATTAGCTGGAAAAACTAATGTACAGTAATTGAATTTTTTTCTGATTCAATCCGGGAGTAAAAACAGCCTGGAAATTTTCTTAAAACAACAATCTAATTCCCTGATTCGTAAGGAAGAGTGAAATAAAATACGGAACCTTTCCCGGGATCACTTTCAACCCAAATAGTACCGCCCAGCATTTCGATGTATGCTTTCGTGATTGACAATCCAAGTCCGGCCCCATCATAGGATTTCGAAAGTGAATTGTCGGCCTGCGTAAAACGGTCGAAAATAGATTGTATTTTGTCGCCTTCAATACCAATACCTGTATCTTTTATATAAAATTTGATGTATCTCCCTTTATGTTCATACCCAGCTTCAATATCTCCTTCAGGAGTATATTTAATGGCGTTTTTAATCAGTTTTGAAAGTATGGTTTCCA
The DNA here is from genome assembly GCA_964583325.1 of uncultured Lentimicrobiaceae bacterium. Taxonomy (GTDB): domain Bacteria; phylum Bacteroidota; class Bacteroidia; order Bacteroidales; family UBA4417; genus UBA4417. Next base: position 1,579 of record CAZOXJ010000124.1, on the reverse strand, counting down.
GCTTCTCCCTATCGGTCAGTACAATTACTTTTGCCGAATCACTCATTGTTTTAATACTGAAATGTAGTCTTTTTTTATCGGCTTCGGGCTTAAAAGCGGCATAGATATTATCCATCTGGTTGTTAATATCCACCATCGAAAAAGTAACTTCGGTCTGACCGGATTCAATTTTCGAAATATCAATCAGATCGGTGATGGTATCGAGCATACGGCCACTGCTTTTCTCAATAATAGCAATATATTCCTGCATCTGTTCGGCCGAGAGCGTTGTGGTTTTCAGCATATCGGCAAAGCCAAGAATTCCGTGCATGGGTGTACGGATTTCGTGAGCGATATTCGAAAGAAAAGCAGATTTGAGTTTATCGCTTTCTTCGGCTTTTAGTTTGGCCTGTTCAAGCGTTTTACGCTGGTTAAAGTAATCCTCGAACAACACTCCGATATACCTGAATTCGCCGGGCGATTTTTGTAGCCGCCTGAGAGCTTTACTGTTTTCTGATTCAAGTATTTGAGTTATCAGATCAAGTGGACGGTAAACCCATTTGCGGGCAAAAAATACAAATACAAACAGAAATAAAATAAAGAACATTACAATGATCAGTAAAAGGTATTTTGAGGATTTAAAATTAAGGCTAAAACCACGGCTGAATATGATCTGCGAAACAGCTTCCCCTTTCCAGTTGGTCAGGTTTTTCGAAACCGATACAACTTTCCTGTCCTCATTTGTTTCCTGGTCGGTAAGAAGCCGGAAATCAATTTTTGAGCTTGTGATCCGGCTGAGTTTGGTTTTAAACGATTGATCCCACAGCCGCACCAGGAAAACATATCCCGAAGGTTCGGTTTTGTTGTGCGAACGGTCGAACGTCGGATGTATTGAGGCGGCACTAACTTCGACCAGCCCTTCGGTTGTTAGCAAAAAGAAATCAGAAAACCTCTTCTTTTGCAACTGGGCGGCAGCTGCCCCGGGAATAAACCGGCGCGATAAAATTTTGAGAGAGGAGGTTTCGGTAATTATATTAAATGCAGTATCATAAACACAGATGTAATCTACTTTAAAACCATTAATCGCACCGATAATATGCTCATTGTACCATTTTGTACTTCGGCTTTTGGTAAATTCAACCAATTGGTCCGAACGGGTAAAATCGTTTACAGCAATCCGCATGGATTCGGAGTTAAGCTCGAGCAGCGACTCCACTTCATTCGAAAACTGCTGGCGGGCCGCGTTGTGAACTTGTTTCTCCTGCTGAAGGGTATAAAAAAACAAGGATGTAAATAACAACAGAAAAATAACAGCTGAAATGATAAGCAGCATGACTACCCTCGAATAAATGGTTTTGAGTTTTATCATTCCATTTCTGTTTTAGCAGGGAATTTCCCCGGTTTTATTTATCAAAAACAATACGTTGTTAAAATATTGGAATTGATTTAGTGTTTGTTAACGTACTGATTCTGAAAACAAATGTAATTATAAAAAGTTTCGCTCCGAACAGCAATAGCTTTTCGGATATATATCGTCGCACCGCTCGACATTTTCAACCAAAGATAGATTTATTCCCTGACCATCATTTTTATCATTACC
>CAZOXJ010000123.1:0-12629 GCA_964583325.1 uncultured Lentimicrobiaceae bacterium | reverse complement strand
TGATTCCAAAGTTGAAATCTCAACAAAAAAAAGGTTGCTCATTCCTGGCAACCTTTTCTGTTTTACAATTTACTTATAACTTAATTTTTTCTATTCCATTTCTGATGCGGGGGATGATGTACTCTTTTCCGATTACTTCAGCCATATCCATCATTCCCGGACCGGCATTGGTTCCAACCACAGTCAGGCGGAAGGGATTCATTAGCTGTCCCATTCCAATTCCTTTTTCCTGCACGAATGCTTTTGTATTCAGTTCGATATTTTCTTTTGTAAACGGTTCGGTAGTTTCCAATACCTGCATATATTCGCTGAGTAGGGCAGGGGTTTCTGTTTTCCAGATTTTGGCCACTACTTTTTCATCGTACGATTCCGGATCGAGGAAAAAGAATTGTGACTGATTCCAGAGATCAGGTATTAATACAGCTCGGTCGTGGATAAGTGCGCAAACCTTTTCAACATATTCAACGCATACTTCGACCTTTTTTTCTTCGAGGATTGGGATCAGCAACCGAGCAAGCTCAGCGGGAGATTTTTTTGAAAGGTATTGATGATTGTACCAATGCGCTTTTTCTACATCAAACTTGGCACCCGATTTGCTCACCCGCTCAAGACTGAAATTTTCGACGAGTTCATCCATCGAAAAGAGTTCCTGCTCAGTTCCCGGATTCCACCCCAGGAAGGCCAGCATATTAATAAACGCTTCGGGCAAATAGCCACTTTCGCGGTACCCTGACGATACTTCACCCGACTTTGGATCCGTCCATCGCAATGGGAATACAGGGAAGCCCAGGCGGTCGCCATCACGCTTACTCAGCTTGCCATTTCCATCAGGTTTCAGCAAAAGAGGTAAATGGGCAAATTCCGGCATTTCGTTTTCCCATCCCAGGTAACGGTATAGCAAAACATGCAGCGGAGCGGAAGGCAGCCATTCTTCACCACGTATTACATGCGAAATTTTCATCAGGTAATCGTCAACTACGTTGGCCAGGTGATAGGTTGGCATTCCATCCGATTTATAAAGAACCTTATCATCAAGCAATGCTGAATCAACATGAACTTCTCCTCGAATCAAGTCCTGAACTGAAATGGTTTCATGTTCTGGTATTTTTACACGAATTACATAGTGAACACCAGCATCGAGCATTGTTTTCACATCACTTTCCTGCAAGGTCAGCGAATTTTTTAATCCCATACGGGTTTGGGGCCCATATTGAAAAGTTTCTTTCCGCGACTCATGCTCTTTTCGCATCACATCCAATTCTTCGGGAGTATCAAATGCATAATAAGCCGTTCCGTTTTCAAGCAGCTGTAAGGCATATTGATGATAGATCTCTTTGCGATCGCTCTGGCGGTATGGTGCATAAGGACCTCCGATATGCACTCCTTCATCGAAAATAATCCCGCTCCAGGTCAGAGATTCGATAATGTATTGTTCGGCACCGGGTACAAAACGGCCCTGGTCAGTATCTTCAATCCGAAGAATAAACTTACCGCCGTTTTTACGGGCAAAAAGGTAGTTGTAAAGAGCTGTCCTAACGCCGCCAATGTGCAGCGGGCCAGTCGGGCTGGGTGCAAAACGTACTCGTACTTCGCGCATGATTCAATAGGTTTAGAAGCGGCAAAGATACAAAACCTGAGCAACCGGCAGGATGATGTTAATGCGAAACAAGTAAACCGCTTTAGTTGTTAATTAACATACTGTTACTTATTTTAGGCGGTAGCGCTTAGAATCGCTTTGCTTTAGTTGTTACCTTTGCGGGTTAATTAGTTAACAACACGCAATTCGGAGTTTTTTCGTTATTACGATGTTGACAAGCTTAAACTGATGGAAAGCAATTATGCATTACTGATCCGGAAGATCGATGAATTTATCCGGAAATATTATAAGAATCAACTCATCCGGGGGCTGCTCTATACACTGGCAGCCTTAGGTACGTATTTTATTCTTATTGTCCTGCTTGAGTATTTTTCCTGGTTTAACAGAGGTATCAGGAGTACACTCTTTTATACATTCCTGGGTACAGCTATTTTTATTATTGGCCGTTATATTGCTTTACCGCTTAGTCAGATTAATAGTTTGGGAAAAATAATTAACCACGAACAGGCAGCTGACATTATCGGAAAACATTTTACTGAAGTTAAAGATGTGCTTCTGAATACGCTGCAATTACACAGTCTCGAAGCTAAGAGCGAAGAGAGCAGTGACCTGATTAAAGCTAGTATTGACCAAAAAATCAGTCATTTACAACCCATCCCTTTTGCGGATGCGGTTGATTTGAAAAAGAACAGGAAATACCTGAAGTTTGCTTTGCCGCCTCTGGTTTTTGTGCTTGCGGCTTTACTTATTTCTCCTTCTCTTATTATCGCTCCGTCAAAAAGATTGATCAACCATAACGAGGTTTTTGAAAGGCCGGCCCCTTTTACAATAAAAGTCCTTAATGAAAAACTTCAGGCTGTTCAACAAGACGATTTTACCGTAAAAATTAAAATTGAAGGAGATGAAATTCCAGCTCAGCTGTTTATTAGTTCGAACCAGGCTAACTACCGGATGGAGAAAGAAAGCAATGTGCTCTATAGCTATACCTTTCGTAATCTTCAAGCCAATACTCCGTTCATTATCAATGCTGAACAGTATAATTCAAAGGAATATACCATCAAAATATTGCCTAAACCAATCATACTTTCTTTCGATGTAGAAACTGAATATCCGGTTTATCTTGGCAGAAAGAATGAAACCATGTCGAATACCGGCGATATTACCGTCCCGGCCGGAACGCGTCTCACATGGAAGTTTTATACCCGTGATACCCGCAAATTTTCCTTCAGGATAGGAGGGAAGCTGAACGAAGTGTTAGCAGATAAATCAAATACGTTTTCTATTTCATCGCGAATGATTACGGGTACGCCTTATTCAGTTATCATTGGAAATGAATATTTCAGTAACCGCGATTCGTTGTCCTATATTGTAAATGTGATCCCCGATCTCTATCCTTCCATTTCCGTGGAAGAATTTCAGGATTCTGTTTATGATAACAGGCTTTACTACCAGGGTGCTGTAAAGGATGATTATGGCTTTAGCAAATTGGTTTTCGCCTGGACTGTTAAAAAAGCTGGACTGGAACAGGTATCAACCGACAAAAAAACGAGGGAAGTACCTCTGGATAAGTCGCTTCTGCAGCAGCAGTTTTTCTATTTCATGGATATGTCTACCTTGTTTGTACAACCGGGTGATGAAATAGAATATTACTTTGAAATTTGGGATAATGATGGTGTAACAGGCAGTAAATCAACAAGATCAGTAAAACGAATCTTCAAAATTCCAACATTGGAGGAAATTGAAGAAATGACTGAAAAGAAAAGTGATGAAATTAAGGATAAAATGGAGTCTGTGATAAAACAGTCGCAGGCTTTACAGAGGAATGTGGAAGATATGCAGAAGAAAATGGTGGATAAGAAAGAAGTTGGCTGGCAGGAAAAGCAATCCTTACAACAATTGCTTGATAAACAGAAATCGTTACAGGATCAGGTAAATGAAATTCAAAAGGAAAATAAAGAGAAAAGTCTTCAGGAAAATCAGTACAAGGAAATGTCGCCTGAGATACTAGAAAAGCAGCGGCAGCTTGAAGATCTTTTCAATAAAGTAATGACCGAAGACATGAAAAAAATGTACGAGGAATTACAAAAATTGCTCGAAAAAGTGGATAAGGATAAAGTTGCTGAGATGCTTGATAAGATGAAGGATGATTCCAAATCTCTCGAAAAGGAACTTGACCGTAACCTTGAATTATTCAAACAGCTCGAAGTAGAAAAGAAAATACAGGAAACTATCGAAAAGCTTGATAAACTTTCGGAAGATCAGAATAAACTCTCGGATGAAACAAAAGATGCTGCTAAGCAAGATATTGAAAAGCTAAAGGAGGAACAAAAGAAGTTAAATAATTTGTTCGACCAGGTTAAAGACGACATTAAAGAGCTTCAGAAAAAGAATAGCGAACTTGAAGAGCCGAATAAACTAGAAAAGACTGATACTGAGGAGGAAGATATAGAAAAAGACATGGATAGCAGCAGCGATGAATTAAACGAAGGGAAGCCGCAAAAAGCTTCTCAATCGCAGAAAAGTGCTTCGGGAAAAATGAAAAAGCTGAGCCAAAAACTTACTGAGATGCAACAGGAAATGGAACAGGAAGCCGAGGGTGAAGATGAGGAGGCTATGCGTCAGATTCTTGATAACCTGGTTAAAATTTCATTTGATCAGGAAAATGTTATGAAACAGCTGAATACGGTTAGTACAACTGATCCGAAATTCCTGAAAATTATTCAGAAGCAGAGGAGTCTGAAAGACGATTTGAAAATGGTTGGCGATAGTTTGTATGCACTAAGTAAACGGCAGGCAAGCATTGAGCCTTTTATTTTAAGAGAGCTCACCGCTGTTGAAAGTAATATGGACGAAGCTGTCGTTCAGCTCAACAATCGTGCTGTTGCTCCGGCTAAAGCAAAACAACAATATGCCATGACCTCTGTTAATAACCTTGCTTTAATGCTTGCCGAATCTCTTAAGCAAATGCAACAAAATATGCAAGGCAAAGGTTCAGGAAAGGCTAAATCCCAATGCAAAAAGCCTGGCGGTGAAGGCGGTAAAATGAAATCGATGAGGCAAATGCAGGAGCAAATGAACAAGCAATTGCAGCAAATGAAGGAAGGTATGGAAAAGCCCGGTAAACAAGGTTCGGCAGGTCAAAAGCAGATGAGCGAAAAGTTCGCCCGTATGGCTGCTCAGCAGGAAGCTCTGCGCAAGCAAATGCAGGAGTTTGGACAGGAAATGCAAAAAGAAGGTTCCGGCATGGAAAAAAGCATTAAAGAAATGATGCAGCAAATGGAACAAACCGAAACTGATCTTGTAAATAAGAGGATAAATATTGAAACTCTTCGTCGTCAGCAGGAGATTTTATCACGAATGCTTGAATCGGAGAAAGCAGAACAGCAACGTGAATTGGATCAGAAACGCGAATCGGAAGAATCGGAGGATTTATTCTATAATAATCCGGCTAAATTCTTCGAGTACAACAAGATAAAAGAAAAGGAGACGGAATTGTTCCGCACCATTCCTCCTAGTCTTAAACCTTTTTATAAGTCAAAAGTTAACGCTTATTTCCTTTCATTCGAAAAATAGAAATCTATGATCAGCTTCACGACAATTGAATTTAAATTTTCGCTCAAAGAAAAATTGAAGGTTAGAAACTGGGTTAAAACCATTTTGCAGGGGGAGGGAAAAAAGTTGGGCGAAATCGTTTTTGTTTTCTGTAACGATGAATACCTGGCTGGCCTCAATGAGAAATTTTTGAATCATGATACCCTTACCGATATCATTACTTTTGATTACTCCGCGAAGGACAAACTCTCAGGCGATATTTGTATTAGTATAGAAAGGGTACGGGAGAATTCCATTAATTTTAGTACCACTTTTGATGAGGAGCTGGGTAGGGTAATGGCTCATGGTGTTCTACATTTAGCTGGTTATAAAGATAAGTCTGCTAATGATAAGATTGTGATGCGTCAAAAAGAGGATCTATATTTGTCGAGCTACCCGAATTTGTAAAATAGTGCTGAACCTATTGTAAATAGTAGCTTTCCGCATTTTGTTCCACGTGAAACACTGTTGAATTGTTTAAAAAATACGATATTATAGTTGTAGGTGCCGGTCATGCCGGAAGTGAGGCGGCGGCAGCAGCGGCTAACCTGGGCTCCTCCGTTTTGTTGATTACCATGCATATGGGAACTATAGCCCAAATGTCGTGTAATCCGGCTATGGGTGGAATTGCCAAAGGGCAGATTGTTCGTGAAATTGATGCATTAGGTGGCTATTCAGGTATTATAACTGACCATACCATGATTCAATTCCGCATGCTGAACCGCTCAAAAGGTCCTGCCATGTGGAGCCCGAGAGCACAAAGCGACAGGATGCGGTTTTCGGAAATGTGGAGGTCAACGCTGGAGAAAATTTCAAATGTTGATTTCTGGCAGGATACTGTTGTTGGCTTAATTGTAAAGGATGGTATTATTAAGGGCGTGCATACTGCAATGGGATATAGGATCGAAAGCAAAGCTGTTATTCTGACCAACGGTACGTTTTTGAATGGCTTAATCCACATTGGTATGAAATCTTTTGGAGGAGGCAGGATAGGAGAGAAGTCAGCTACCGGATTAACAGAGGATCTGGTTAAACTTGGTTTTGAATCCAACCGTATGAAAACCGGAACGCCTGTGAGAATTGACGGACGATCTATTGATTTCTCAAAAATGGAAGAGCAACCCGGGGATGGCGAAACCGGTAAGTTTTCGTTTACTGATACTCCAAAATTAGGTAAACAACGACCTTGTTTTATTACGTATACGTCTCCTGAAGTTCATAAAGTACTGGAAACCGGTTTTCATGAATCACCGATGTTTTCAGGAAGAATTGAAGGGATAGGTCCAAGGTATTGCCCTTCTATTGAAGATAAAATAAATCGTTTTGCCGATAAAACCCGTCATCAGCTTTTTGTGGAACCTGAAGGATGGGATACTATAGAGTATTACCTGAACGGATTTTCATCCTCTTTGCCTGCCGAAATTCAGGTAAAAGCATTACACCTGATTCCCGGTCTCGAAAATGCCAGAATATTCCGGCCTGGATATGCAATCGAATATGATTATTTCCCGCCGGTGCAACTTACCTATACGCTCGAAACCAAGCTGGTTCAAAACCTTTATTTTGCTGGCCAGATTAATGGAACAACCGGTTACGAAGAAGCAGCATCGCAGGGATTAATCGCAGGCATAAATGCGCACCTCAAGCTTGTAGAGAAAGAGCCATTTATATTGCGTCGTTCGGATGCATATATTGGTGTTTTAATCGATGATCTGATTACAAAAGGTGTTGACGAACCTTATAGAATGTTTACCTCGAGAGCTGAATACCGGATACTTCTTCGTCAGGATAATGCGGATTTACGTTTAACTCCTGCCGGGAATAAACTAGGACTGGCATCTGTTGACAGGTTGAACCAGGTTCAAAATAAAATGGATTGGATTGAAAAGATTAAATCATTTGTGCGTACAACCAGTGTTAGTCCTGATCAGGTAAACGGGTTACTCGAAAACATCGGGACCGCCCCGATTAAACAAAAAGTAAAACTCGATACGTTGTTGTTGCGGCCGCAAATTTCCTTCAACCAGTTGATTGATCATATTGGCTTTCTCCGGGAATTCACTGCTGAAATAGGAGAGGGGCGTGGTGAAATAATAGAAGAAACCGAAATTCTGATTAAATATGATGGGTATATCAACAAAGAACAGGAAATAGCTGAGAAGCTTTCGAAGTTTGATGATATGCCTCTGAAACCTGATTTTGATTACCTTGGACTCTCATCTCTTTCGACGGAAGCACGACAAAAATTATCCCGTTTACGTCCTGCTACTATCGGACAAGCATCGCGGATCAGTGGAATTTCACCTTCTGACATTTCTGTTTTGCTGGTTTTTCTGGGAAGATAGAAAATTGTTTCACGTGGAACATGCCCTAAATGGTTCTCATTTGAGTAAATTCACCGGGTTTTTAATAATCGATTTCTCATACAAATACTGTGTGCCTTCGATAGAAACAGTTTTTACAACGAATACAACTCCGGGTGTAAATCCCTACATATAAATACCGAATGGAATTATTGCATAATTGCCCCGTATGCGGATCTGAAAAATTTGATCCTTTTATTTCAGGAAAGGATTATTTCCTTACCGGCGAATCATTCGAAATCGTAAAATGCTGCCAGTGCGGATTCCGGTTTACAAATCCACGTCCCGAACCCGGTGCATTGGGAAAGTACTATCAGTCCTCAGAATATATTTCGCATTCCGACAGCCGGCAGGGACTATTCGCATCCGTATATCAGCAAGTACGAAAATATACCCTTGGTCAAAAATATTCCCTGATAAGTAAGTTTCAGCAAAAAGGAGAAATTCTTGATATTGGTTGTGCTACCGGACAATTCTTAAATTATATGGCTCTGCGCGGATGGAAAGCAACCGGAATTGAACCAGATGAAAAGACCAGGAGCCGGGCTATCTCCGAATTCGCATTACATGTATTTCCAGAGGAACATCTTACCACAATCAAAAGTTCGACTTTTGATGTTATTACCATGTGGCATGTACTCGAACATGTTTCGGATTTAAACGGGCGGATGAAGCAAATAAAGGATTTATTAAAACCTGGAGGAACGCTTATTATTGCAGTTCCAAATTGTAATTCCCGGGATGCGGAAATATACAGCGAATTTTGGGCGGCCTACGATTTGCCAAGGCATTTATATCATTTTACTGAATCGGACATAAAATTGCTGGTTGATAATTACGGGTTTAAAGTTGTGAAAACTCTTCCCATGCGATTCGACGCATTTTATGTAAGCCTGCTAAGCGAAAAATATAAGTCCGGAAAGTTGCGCTGGCTGCCCGCTTTATGGAATGGTTTTTGGTCAAATCTAAAATCCGGAACGCATAAAGGCTTTTCAAGCCATATTTACGTTATAAAACAAAAATGAGGCCATTAAAAGCCTTATATTCGCCCGGAGGCTGTCTTTAAGGTTGCGCCCTGATTGCGGCGAGATCGTTGTTTATAGCGCATTATTTTCGGCAGCAGCTCAAACCCTTGTCATTATTGGCTTTACAGAAGTTTAACCCATGATAACGCGCAACAAAATTAGAAAACACATGCTTTTGATGCTTTTTATAAGCATTGTGTTTTTTGTTGCCGCTTTTTTTATTTCTACATCAGTCCGCAGGTATTATTCTCCTTCGCACGTTGTTCCCCGGCTGAATTCCGAAATTGCGGATGCGCTGTCCGATCTCGAAATTGAAATAGAAAAAATCGCTGCGGCAGATATTCAGGAAAAAGATCAGTTTATTGAATTCATTGATAATAAATATAAAAATGTATTTGCTGACAAAGGAATTGAAATTCTGGTTTATGAGAATGACAGCCTTACCTTCTGGACGGATATTATTTTTGCAGCTCCCGAAATTAAGGACAGTCAGAACTTTTCGTCGGATGTAATTGCCAGCGGAAGCGGATATTACCTGGTAAAAAGCCGTAAAGCAGGTAACCGTGTTATAATTGCGCTTCAATTAATCCGCTACAGATATAAATATTCGAATGAATATTTGCCTTCGGGATTTAATAAACGTTTCAGTGCTCCCGATAATGCAATGATCGAACTCAGGAGCGGCGATTACAAAATCGTCAGCCCCGAAGGAAAATTTCTTTTCAGCTTGTCATTTCAGCAACCTTTCGATCTTCAAATCTGGCTTCAATACCTTATTTTTTCGCTGTATATTACAAGTTTTCTATGCCTGATCGCTGCAACTTTTTTCGCTTACATTTTTATCATGAGCGATTTCGGTCCGAAATGGTTTATGTTCATCTTATTTATTATTGATGTAATTATTATCAGGGCGTTACAGTTTTATTTCCGTTTTCCGGCAGATCTGTATCAAATGCAATTATTTAATCCTGCCTATTTTGCTTCTTCTGATTTATTGCCATCACTGGGTGACTTTTTGATTAATACGATACTGGGCCTGCAAATAGCTTTTCTGGCATACAAAAACTCTACATCCTGGATTAAAAGCCCAATAAAGATTGGGTTAAAAAGTAAAGTTGTTTCGATACTTATCCTTGCGCTGGTCATTCTGCTGTTCCATTCTTTGGCGTCATTAATTTCAGGATTAATACTTAATTCCAGTATTTCGTTCCGCTTCGAGAATATTCTCAGCCTTCCGCATCTTAGTCATGTGGGATTAGTAATCATTACAATTCTGCTGGTTACTTTTCTGTTCCTTTTCGAACTTTCGGGTCGCTTTTTTCTCATTTCGAAAGGGAGTAGAATCTTATTTTCTACCAGCGCTTCATCAGGTGTGATTGTATATGGCGTAATTTCTTATTTTTCCGGCAAATTTGATAGTGTTTTAATTCTCTTTCTGATAGCATTATTTGTTGTACTCTATTTTCAGATCAGGGTTAAATCTTCTCAAAAATTACGACTGGGAAGGATTGTTTCTATCGTAATTGTACTCTCGGCTATGGCCACATACCTGGTCAATAAATCAGAAAATATCAGAGAAAAGGAAAAACGTGTATTACTGGCGACGCACCTGGCTCATTCCCGGGATAATCTGGCCGAATACTATTTCGGCGATGCTTCGGAAGCACTGCTACAGGATACTGTTGTAAAGGCGATTTTATCGGAAAATCTTACCGAATCATCCATGAATGCTTTCTCTTATTACATTATGGATAATTATTTTTCGGGCTATTGGGATAAATACCTGGTTCAGATAACTGTATGTAGCCCGGAAAGGAAACTTAACATTAAACCCGGAAACGTAATAACAGGTTGCGAAGAATATTTTGAAAACAAAATACGGCAATTTATGACACCGGTCTCAATACCCGGGCTGTATTTTCTGAAACAATCAATAGATGCAACATATTATCTCGGTAAAATAGTCCTTAAGCCGGGTGATTCGGGAAACAGCAATCGCACTAATATTTATGTTGAAATTAGTTCTAATGATATATGGAAAGGCCTTGGATATCCTGAATTGCTGATTGATGACCGAAATGCTAAAGTTGATAATTTGTATGGTTATTCTTATGCGTTTTATTACAAAGGTGAATTGGTTAAGAACGTTGGAAAATATTCATTTGATATCGAAAGCAGGAATATCCTCCGCCAAAAATTGAGGAATGGATTTTATACCTCTAACGGGTTTAACCATTTGGTTTACAGCGTTGATAAAGAAACTCTAATTGTTCTGAGCAAAGAAGCTCCTTTAGTATCGGACCTTATAGCTCCGTTTTCGTATATATTTCTTTTGCTTATATTTCTTTTGCTTGTTATAAATTGGCTGCGGGGATCAACCTTGAACTGGAATATCGGAATTCATACTTTCAGGCTTCGGTTACAGGTAATCATGATATCGGTAATAGTGGTTTCTTCTGTAGTACTTGTAACAGTTAGTTTGCTGTTTATCAACAATTTAAATAAGAATAAAAACATAGAAATATTAAACGAAAAGCTAAATTCAATTCTAGTCGATCTTGAAATCAGATACGGAACGCTATCTTCTTTTGATATTGTTCAAAAAGAGGAACTCACCGATTTGCTTCTAAATTTATCGAATACGTATTTTACTGATGTTAATATTTATAATACGAGAGGTTTTCTTTTGGCATCATCGCGCGACCAGATTTTCAGGGAAGGCATGATATCGGAACAACTTAACCCATCAGGTGCCCGGCAGCTTATGGTTGACAAAAAATCTCTGCTAATTCAGCGCGAAAATATCGGAACATACTCATTTTTATCAGCTTATACACCCATACGAAACCTTGATAATAAAGTAATCGGTTATTTGAATCTGCCCTATTTTGCCCGGCAGGAAGAAATCCGTCGTGAAATATCCGGACTTATTTCAACTTTCGCCAATATCTATATTATCATGATCGTGATCACGGTAATTTTAGCTCTTTTGTTATCCCGATTAATTACCCGCCCGCTGCAACAAATTGGATATCAGTTCAGTAAAATAAAGATGGGTAATTTGAACGAGAAAATAGTCTGGAGCCGGAAGGATGAAATTGGCAGCCTGGTGAACGAATATAACCGCATGATTGATGAGATGGCCAGGAGTGCGGAATTACTTGCCCGCAGCGAACGCGAGAGCGCGTGGCGGCAAATGGCAAGGCAGGTGGCGCATGAAATTAAAAACCCGTTAACTCCTATCAAACTAAGTATGCAACTGCTTATGCGTGCATGGAACGATAATGTACCCGACATGGATGCCCGGCTTAAAAGGTTTTCGCAGACTCTTATTATGCAGATTGATACCCTATCCTCTATTGCCACTGAGTTTTCGGATTTTGCTCAAATGCCTCAACCTCAGATACAGCAGTTTGATATCATTCCCCTGGTACAGCAATCAGCAGCTTTGTTCCGAGATCAGTCCGATTGCGAAATTATGCTTGAAACCGAACTTAAGGAGTGTATCATAAAAGCTGATCCCAATCAGATTTTAAGAGTGTTTAACAATTTGATTAAGAATGCGTTACAGGCTATTCCAGGCGACAGACAAGGGTTGATCAGGATAAAAGTTGAACAGTCAGGTTTATACTGCAAAATCTCTTTTCAGGATAATGGAACCGGCATTCCAAACGAAAAACAGACCCGTATTTTTTCGCCCAACTTCACTACCAAAACTGCCGGAATGGGTCTTGGGTTAGCTATGGTTAAAAATATTATAGACAGTACTTCGGGCAAAATCTGGTTTGAGACGAATCCCGGCATTGGCACAACATTTTTTGTTACACTACCGTTGCAGGACACTGAAACAACATTCTAAAGGACTGTAGCCACTATTTGCGTACTTTTGCACGTTAAAATCAAAGCCTGATTGAATCCACTAAAACAACTCGCCGGTCAAACTGCAATATATGGGCTGAGTTCTATTGTTGCACGGATCATTAATTTCTTCTTTGTACCGTTGTACACCCGTATGCTTACAACTGGCAATTACGGGTTGGCTTCGGAATTGCT
>CAZOXJ010000122.1:7768-12763 GCA_964583325.1 uncultured Lentimicrobiaceae bacterium | reverse complement strand
AAATTCAGGTGGATCAATCTTTTTGGCGCACTTACCTTTTCAGTTTATGGATTCCTGATTGGTGCCTGGCCGGTCGGATTCCTCAATGCCTTCATTGCTTTAGTCGATATTTATTATCTGAATTCAATCTACTCTAAAAAAGAAGTTTTCGAAATACTGGAAGTGCGGGCTGATAACAGGTACCTGATCAGATTCCTTCAATTTCATGAAGATGATATCGAAAAATTCTTTCCCGGGTTTGCTTACCGTCCTGAAATGAATACTGTCAGTTTCTTTGTTTTGCGGAATATGGCAGTTGCCGGAGTATTTCTGGCACATCGCGATCAAAACCACTGCCTTTCAGTTGGGCTCGATTTTGTATTACCCGAATACCGTGATTTTAAAAACGGAAAATTCATTTACCTTCAGCTTCGGGATCGGTTTATCAATGAAGGTTTTACGAAGGTTGTTACCGAAGGTAAAAGTGAAAAGTATTCTAAATACCTTTCAAAATTAGGTTTCGAGAAAAATGCAGACGGAACATATGAAAAAGAACTAGTGTCTGCACACCCGCAGGGTGTCTGACACTGGAAACGCCAGGCAAACTCAAGAAAGGGTGCAAAGGAAGTAGTGTCAGACACCCTTCGGCCACAAATATTTACCCCCTTCGGGTATCAGAAAAGTACCCTCCGGATATGCAGACACTAAACCCTCCGGATGTGCAGACACATAAATAACTCTCAACATGAACCAACTCCTGATAATCAACGGAACCATTATCAATTCCGATTCTACTTCTAAATCTGATATTGCAGTTAGCGAAGGCGTGATTACAGAAATTGGAAAACTAAATCCAGCTAGCTTTCCCGATTACCAAATTATCGATGCAAAAGGGAAATACATTTTCCCGGGAGGAATCGATCCTCATGTGCATTTGGAATTGCCAACACCTGCCGGTCCATCCTGCGATGATTTCCTGAGTGGAAGCAAAGCTGCCATTGCTGGTGGTACCACTTTCCTTATTGATTTTGTAACTCCATCGCGCGGACAATCCTTAATGAAAGCCCTGGCATTTCGCCTGAAGGAATCCAATAAATGCCTGTTGGATTATACCTTGCATATGGGAATCACCTGGTACGATGAAACCATTCCGGAGCAAATGGAATGGTGCGTAAATGAAGTTGGCATTAAATCTTTCAAGGCATACCTTGCTTACAAAGGCAGCATAGGAATTGAATACCGGGAGCTGGAAAAGGTTATGGAAAAAGCTGCTTCGCTGAATGCAACTGTACTTGTTCATTGTGAAGAAGGTGATGTGATTCTTAAAAACCAAAAGAAGTTCATTAGTGAAGGCAAGACAGAACCTTTATATCACGCCCTTTCCCGGCCTGCTGAAGTTGAATCTGAATCAGTCAGGAAAGTAATTGACCTTTGCCGAAAAACCAGTTGTAAAACCTATATCGTTCATACATCCTCAGCAAAATCAATCGAATACATAAGAGCAGCAAAAACGGAAGGCCTTCCTTTGTTTTGCGAAACCTGTCCCCAGTACTTATTGCTCGACGAAAGTGTGTACTCAAAACCACTGCCCGATTCATTGAAATATGTTATCAGTCCACCGATTCGCTCAAAGCTTGACCAGGAAGCGCTTTGGCTTGCTTTAGCTGATGGCACTGTGGATGTAATCTCAACCGATCATTGTCCGTTTAACACTAAAGGCCAAAAAGATGTGGGTATAAACGATTTCACAAAAATCCCCAATGGTGCCGGAGGTATCGAAAACAGGCTGGTTCTGCTTTATACATATGGTGTTTTAACAAAAAAAATCAGTTTGCAACAATTTGTTACACTTACTTCTTCCAATGCTGCCCGTGTTTTCGAACTTTATCCGCAAAAAGGAGTTATTAAAGTTGGTTCAGATGCCGATCTGGTAATCTGGAATCCAAATACGAAATCGGTTATTTCAGTTGAAGCTCAATTACAAAAATGCGATTCGAATATTTATGAAGGGATGGCTATAGCTGGAAGAGCTGAATATACAATAGCCAAAGGGAAAACGCTCCTTTAAATAATTATTGCTGAAATTGCGTTTACTATATCCTAATTAACTTGTAATACATTAATTCTAAAATTATCCACATTTTAAAAGAAATCATAATGGCTACTGTGTTCAAATATGCTGCAATAAACGAGGCGCCCATTTACCAAAGTATTATCGAAAATAAAGGCGTTAAGGTAATCAACCGGATACTTTTAGGTACGTATGTTACTATTACTGAAGAGAACGGTGATTTTGTAAAAGTTGTAACCGCAGGTCCTGATGGCTGGATGAAAAAGTCGGATCTGACTGATAATATGGGACTTAAAATATTCTATCTCGATGTTGGGCAGGGTGATGGCGTGCTTATTGAAGTCGGGGAGCTGAAAATACTTGTTGATGCCGGCCCCGGGAGCAATATGTCGGGTTATTTGACTAAATGGCAATACACTTATCTTATTAAAGACAATAAACCTATACATATTGATTATTTGTTTGTTAGCCATTTCGATACCGATCACTATAAAGGGTTCATTAAAATAATTGAAAATCCGGCATTTACATTTGGTAACATCTACCATGCGGGTATTTTGAAGTTTGCATCAACAGGCAACACATATTCCAGCGGAATTGGTGACATTGTTAAAAAGGATGGTAAAAACTACCTGACTAAAATATTTGATAACTTGCTGACTGTTAAAGAGAATATGCCTTTTAACCAGGATATTTCTTTGTTTATGGCTGCGATTAAAAAAGCGGCCGAAGAGAATAGGGTTAAGCGTGTAAAGCGGCTTAAAGCAGGTGATATTCCTGTAAACAAAACTATTGAAGCAAAACCTTTCCTTATCGAAGTATTAGCACCGTTCAACGAGAAAATCAGCAACAGAAATACTTTTGTTTACTGGACTGATGAAGGTAAAACCATTAATGGACATAGTATTGTGCTGAAAATAACCTTCGGAAACCGCACTTTTTTGCTTGGTGGTGATCTAAATACTGAGGCAGAAAAATATCTGATGGCGAAATACTCACCGGCTAATCCTTTCGAAGTTGATGTTGCTAAAGCCTGCCATCATGGATCATCCGATTTTACTGAACAATTTATGCAGCTTGTAAACCCGTTTGCAACAGTTATTTCTTCGGGCGATAACGAAGGGTTTTCGCATCCGCGTGCCGATGCAATAGGCTGTGCCGGCAAATATGCACGCGGTGAAAGGCCACTGGTTTATTCTACTGAACTGGCGCGTTCGGTAAATATGAAGAACAATACTATTCTTTTTGGAATGATTAATCTGCGCTGTAATGGCGAAGAAATTTACATCAGCCAAATGAAGGAAGTAAAAAGTCCGAACGATTTGTGGGATTCATATTCGCTGTAGCAGATGCTCCAACAAACAGTATTTCTTTTCTGAATGGTATCCGATACTTACCATGTTCAAAAAAGAAAACTATCTTTGTTTTCCAATCAATTTCTTGACATGATAAGAAATTGATTGGAAGCCGGGGTAATAATACTTTATCAATTCCTTCATGAAAATAGTTTTGGCATCGCTGCTCATATTTACGTCATTAAGCATCTTTTCTCAGAGCAAATCGCAATACGATAATGTATTTCTGGCTACGGCCAGTGATTTCAGGAGAGCTGAGCCTCAGGTTATTCTGGCTTCCGATTATGTATATTCAAATCCGGTTGAAAAAGATAACGCTCATAGGGAAAGCGCCATCAATTTTGTCATGAAATGGATGCAGGGCACGCCCGATTATTCATTTCCACTTGATGAAACACTTACCAAAATTGCTAAAAATGATTACGACCTGATTGGCGTTTATATCGCGTGCTGCGCAAAATATGCTCTCGAAAAAGGCAAAGGAGTCAGCCGCGATGATATTAAATACAACTCATACGTTCTGTTGGTAAACTACTGCGAAAATCCTGTTAACAATTACAAAATCCGAGGAGAAGTTAAAAAACTGGCCGATGCCAAAAACCAGGATAAGCTTAAGGAATATCTGGAGAGTAAGAAATAAATAATGAACGACTTATAATATCGCGTCTTGCCGGTACACCATAAAATATATTTAGCTCCTTTCCAGGGAATTACCGGGGTTACATTCCGCAGGATTTATGTAAAGCATTTCCAGGGAGTTGACAAGCTTTTCACGCCTTTTTTTACAACCATTCATCACAGCAACAAGCTCCCCGCCCGAAAGCTTGCTGAGTTGGGAAATCCTTCTGAAAACGGGACTGAAGTCGTACCACAGATTTTAAGCAAAGATGCCGATGAAATTATTCGCTTTGCCCGGTTTTGCGAAAACCTCGGATTCAGCGAAATAAACTGGAATCTGGGCTGTCCTTATCCACAGGTAGCAGATAAGAAAAGAGGCTCTGGCATGCTTCCGTTTCCTGAAATGATTGATGAAATCCTGCGAAAAGTTATGGCAGAAACAGCTGTCAGGTTCACAATAAAGTGCAGGTTAGGATATTTTTCGACAGATGAAATTTTTGAACTTATTCCTGTTCTTAACAAACATAACGTTCCTGAATTAACCATTCATGCGCGAATTGGCAAACAGCTTTATACAGGCGAACCTGATCAGCATATTTTCGCTAAAGCAATATCTCTTCTTAAAGTTCCTGTGATTTATAACGGCGACATTTTCACTAAAAGTGATTTCCTGCAATTTGAAAAAACTTTTCCGGCCATCAATACTTTGATGATTGGACGAGGTTTGTTATACGATCCTTTTTTGCCAGCTGATATCAAAGGACTTTCCATAAATGCCGACCGCAAAGCACTGATCAGGAAATTTACCGATGATTTATATTTTGGTTACCGCCGGCAGATGAATGATAATTTATCGGCTATCAGCGTTTTAAAAGAATACTGGTCGTACCTGTCGCAATCATTTCACGATCCTCATAAAGTGTTTAAAAAAATAAAAAAGGTGAATAGTTTTGATGAATATGAGGATTCTGT
>CAZOXJ010000122.1:0-7668 GCA_964583325.1 uncultured Lentimicrobiaceae bacterium | reverse complement strand
TATCAGGAAACGCAGCCGGAATAAAAGCAAAAAACCCCGCCGTTATAGCAGGGTTTTTCTGTTTATTTTCTTTATGCTTTTCTTTTCAACCTCTCCTTGTCTCCCGCTCTCCCCATCTCCTTGTCTATTTTACTTCGGGTCGTATGCCCATTTCAGAAGCGTTGATCCCCATGTGAAACCTCCGCCGAATGCTGCCAGTATTACATTATCACCTTTACGGAGTTTCGATTCCCATTCCCAAAGGCAAAGTGGAATAGTAGCTGAAGTTGTATTTCCATATCTTTCGATATTGATCATTACTTTTTCTTTTTCCAGTCCCATGCGATTGGCAACAGCATCGATAATGCGCATATTTGCCTGATGAGGAACCAACCATGCAAGATCTTCCGATTTCAGGTTATGTTTTTCCATCATCTCAACCGAAACATCAGCCATTTTCGAAACAGCCCATTTGAAAACAGTCTGCCCGTCCTGGTATATATAGTGTTCCTTGTTATCCACTGTTTCGTGCGTTGCAGGGCGCAGTGATCCACCGGCTTTCATATATAAATGATGACGTCCGGTTCCGTTGGTTCTGAAAATTGAATCAACCATACCTAATTCTTCGGTTGTTGGTTCAAGCATTACAGCAGCAGCAGCATCTCCAAAAAGGGGACAAACAGCCCTGTCAGTATAATCAACTATTGCCGACATTTTATCTGCTCCGACAATGATTACTTTTTTATGCGTTCCTGATTCAACAAACTTCTGAGCAACCGTAAGCGCATACAGGAAGCTGGAACATGCTGCATTCATGTCATAACTGAATGCATTGGTAATTCCGCATTTATCGCTGATTATGTTGGCTGTAGCCGGAAACATCATATCCGGAGTAACGGTAGCACAAATAACCAGGTCAACATCTTCGGGATTGGTATTTGTTTTAGCAAGCAAAAGTTTAACGGCTTCAGCACCCATGTCGGATGAGGCCAGGCCTTCGCCTTTTAAAATATGTCGTTCGCGGATACCGATACGTGTCATTATCCATTCATCGGTAGTATCAACCATTCGACTCAATTCCTCGTTGTTGAGTATATAATCGGGGGCATAACCTGCAACTCCGGTAATAGCGGCTCTTAGTTTTGTCATAAGTTTTTATTCTCTTGTTGTTAAAAAGCAGTTTGTACAAACAATGTTAACAATTTCCCGGTTTGGGAGCATGCTACTGGCCATGTGTGGCCGGAAATATTATTCCCTTATAAAACCTCCGTTGAGGTTTAAAAGTGCATGCTTTATTTTTGAAGCAATCTTTGCTTTGAATACATCACGGCCAAGTAAAACCATATTTTTTATAGCGACGTCATTGGAAATACCATGACCCATTATAACGGCACCATTTATGCCAAGTATAGGAGTACCACCGTAGTTTTCGTAATTAAATCTGCGGATATACCCATCTACAAGGTTACGCTTTTCCATCAGGTCATAAAAAGATTCAATGAGCTTTAGGATTATATTACCTGTAAATCCATCGCATACAATTACATCAGCTTTGTTATGAAGAATGTCACGGCCTTCAATATTACCCAAAAAATTAAAGTCTTTCGAGTCCTTCATCAGGCTGTAGGCTGATTGTGTTGTAAGGTTACCTTTTTCCTCCTCATGCCCGATATTGAGCAGTGCTACTCTCGGATTTTCAACATGATATACATTTTTCACGTAAATGGATCCTATTAATCCAAACTGGTAAAAAACATCAGGTTTCGCATCGGGGTTGGTGCCTATGTCAACCAAAAGGCTGTAACCGCCATCTTCCTGAGGAATAATAGCGGAGGTACATGGACGGACAATACCTTGTATGGTATTAACGCTGAAAATTGAGCCTACAAGCATGGCGCCACTATTTCCGGCACTGGCAAAAGCATCAATTTTTTTATGTTTCAGCATATGAAAACCGACACTAATACTAGCGTCTGGTTTTTTAGCAAGAGCCCTGGTTGGGTGTTCGCCCATTTCGATAATCTCAGGGGCATGCACTATTTCGAATAGTGCCGGATCACATCCGCGTTCGTGCAATAACGAACGTATAGCAGACTCCTGACCTATTAAAACGATTTTGTCGTCGTTCGATAGTTCCTTAGCTGCAAGAATGGCTCCATCAATTGCAGCCACCGGCGCAAAATCGCCGCCCATTACATCCAGTCCGATTCTCATTTAAAGAATCCTTTTCCTAACATGATTTGCCGTTTGTATGGCAAAATTAAGCGGTAGTATTTTTTTCAATAGCCAAACGGCCTTTGTAATAGCCACATTCGGGACATACGCGGTGATAGAGTACCGAAGTGCCACAATTTGTGCAAATAATGAAGGTTGGTGCTTCAAGTTTATAATGTGTTCTGCGTTTTGCCGTTCTGGTTTTCGAGAACCTGTGTTTTGGATTTGGCATTGTTTTGTGTATTAAGTATTAGTTCAAACTATTTATTGATCAGTATTAAGTTTTTTGAGTGCTTCCCACCGTGGATCAACAGTATCGCTGGTGTTAAGTTTTTCGAGTAGTCGCAGCATTTCCGGATCACAGGTGCTCTTGCCGTTTTCATCATCAGGATGAAGCAGGCGGGCGGGCAATGCCAGGTGAATAAATTCATAAATGTAGGGCGCAAGATCAAACTGATATTCCGTTTCCGGGATAACAACTACATCTTCGCTCTCCTCCATATATTCAGCACCCAGTTTTACAATTAATTTTTGCGTATCTGAAACAGGAAACAAAAATTCATCGCTGCAGCGATCGCAGGTTACCAGCACTTTACCTTCGAGAGTGATATTGAAAATCATCATTCTTTCCATCTTCTCAAAGGCAACAGCAATATGTACCTGGCCATGCTGAATAAGCGAAAACTCAAAATGTTCAAAGAACGAATCATTCACCTCAAACTCAAACTGATGATTTCCAGGCTCAAGCCCAACGAACTGAATAGTATATTCTTTGAGGCGGTTCACTTAGATAAGTATTAAATTGAGGGGCGCAAAATTACGAAATCCTATTTTAAATAACAAACTCTTGTTTTGCAGATAATTATTCATGCTCAAAGCCACTATTTACTAATGTCTGGTGCTATTACCTTCCGGGCTTCAAATCTCCAAACCACGATTGTTGAAATTATTTTCTTCCGAAATCAGCCGGAATTTCACCCCATGCCTTCGTTTCCCATTTTAATATTTTTGTATCAACCCGATTGTTATGAAGCCATTCGACAGCACGGTCCAAAAGATCGAACAATTCCTTGTTTTTAGCAGTCCGGGGAAGTTGTGTATTCACCCTTCGTTGCTTAACCCATAAAATGGCGTTCCTGGAGTCGCTGTATAAGGGTAACGACATTTGGTTCTGTTGAAGCCATGCCAGGCCGGTAACTATGGCCAGAAATTCACCGATATTGGTTGTCCCTTGCGGGAAAGGCCCGCGATGAAATATTTCCTGCCCGGTGATCATGTTTACTCCACGGTATTCAAGCACTCCCGGATTACCGCTACAGGCTGCATCAACACATATTGCCTGTTGGAGCGGTTCGCCGTATAATTTCCGTAACGCGCTGTTTACTGGTGGTTTTTCGGTTTTACCGTAATAATCCCAAAAATTACTGCCAGAAGCTTTTTTTGCTTCTTCGAGCGTGGCAAATCCTTTGTATTTGGCTGCAGCATATCCGTCGACCTGCTTTTTGCATTTGTCCCAGGAGTCGAAAATGCCCGTTTGATGGCCTTCCCATACTACATAATATTTACTTTTGGGCTTTTTCATTGCTGGGGCAAAAGTAGCGGATTTTTCGGCCACTTCAAATCGGACTGTTCATTATCCTGTAAGGGCAAATTATCAGTCAAATTTGAAAGTGAAAAGAAACATTATTCGCGCGTAAAGGTTATTTTAATAGCAGTATAAATTCATTTACCCATAACATTGTAATTTCGCACTTAAAATACTATTTCAATGGAAAACTTTATTTCACATAATCCCACCAGCCTGCATTTTGGTAAAGGTGTAATCGAAACCATCGGCAGAACGGTAAAACCCCTTGGCAGCAAAGTATTGCTTGTATATGGAAAAGGTTCAGTAAAACGATCAGGACTTTACGACCGCATTATTACCCAACTCAATCAGGCAGGCGCAACAATTTTTGAATACGATGGTATTCAGCCCAATCCGCTTGTTGAAGATGTTGACAAAGCAGCAGCTATCGGCCGCGAAAATAATGTTGATTACATTCTTGCCGTTGGTGGCGGAAGTGTAATAGACTCGGCCAAAATTATTTCAATTACTATCCCGGTTACTCATTCGGCATGGAAGTTTTACGAATACAAAGCTAAACCTGTAAAAGCCGTTCCCTTAATTGCCGTGCTTACCCTGGCAGCTACCGGCACCGAAATGAACCCCTTTGCCGTACTGCAAAATCCTGAAACCGGACGTAAGGACGGCTATGGTTCGCCTTTGTGTTTCCCGGTTCATTCATTCCTCGATCCGGAAGTTACTTATACAGTGCCGGCTGACTATACCGCTTATGGCATTGCTGATTTGATGGCTCATTGTTTTGAAAATTTTTTCAGCGTAAGCGAATGCAGCCTGAGTGATCGTTTTATCGCCGCTATTATTGCTGATGCGATGGAGTGGGGGCCGAAACTGATGGACAACCTCAACGGTTACGAAGAACGGGCTGCTATAATGTATGATGCCACTATGGCCCTGAACACGATGACAGGCAATGGTAAGGGTGGCGGCGACTGGGGAGTGCATGGCATGGGGCATATTCTTTCGTTGCTTCACGGCGTACCGCATGGTGCTTCACTGACAATTATTTTTCCGGCATGGATGAAACATTTAAATGTAAAGGCTGAAAAACAGATTTCGCGACTGGGAAGCTTGCTTTTTGGAAATGGTGACGTGGATGCAACCATTTTACGTTTTGAAGAGTTTTTTGCACGCATCGGTTCACCGGTTCGCTTGTCGCAGGTTGGAATTGGTGAGGAAAAATTTGAAGAAATTATTCAGCTTATGATCCGAAACAAAGTAGAAGGAAGAAGCTACAAACTTGCCGAAGATGACTACAGGAAAATCATGGAGCTGGCAAAATAATCACTTTTCCTGAATCGGAAAGCAAACAATGGTTGTTGCCTGGTTTAAAAAGAAAAACCCCGGATTTTCGTCCGGGGTTTTTTGTATTCTGAAAACAGAAGTGAAAAAAAACTATTCTTCTTCTTTCTCCTGCTCTTCGTAAGTTTTGAGTAAGGTTGTCTGTACATCTGGCGGCACCTGAGCATATTCGCCAAAAGCGAGCGAATATGAACCACTACCCGAAGTAAGCGAGCTCAAAGCTGTGGAGTAACGGTTCATTTCGGCGAGTGGAACTTTAGCTTTAATTTTCTGGTAGTTTCCTTCGCTGTCCATACCCATAATGATAGCGCGGCGACCTTGTAAATCGGTCATTACATCGCCCATGCGCTCGGCAGGCACCATAACTTCAACATCGTAAATAGGTTCAAGGATTTTCGGGCCTGCATTTTTAAACGCTTCCTTGAAAGCCTGACGTCCGGCAAGTTTAAATGCCAATTCGTTGGAGTCAACCGGGTGCATTTTACCATCGTAAACGTTAACAACGATATCTCGTGCATAAGAACCTGTGAGTGGGCCTTCTTCAATTTTTTCCATTATACCTTTGAGGATAGCAGGAATAAAACGAGCGTCAATGGCACCGCCTACAATACAGTTGTTGTAAACAAGTTTTCCACCCCATGGAAGCAGATGCTCATCGGTACCACGAACGGCGAACTCCGATTGGAATTTCATACCTTCGGTGTAAGGCTCAATAAGCATATGCACTTCACCAAACTGCCCGGCACCGCCTGATTGTTTTTTGTGGCGATACATGGCTTTCGCTGATTTGGTAATGGTTTCGCGGTATGGAATTTTAGGAGCGAAAAATTCAACAGGGATTTTATCGAGGTGTTCGAGGTACCATTTTGCAATATTCAGGTGTAACTCGCCCTGACCTTTTATGATAATTTGTTTGAGTTCTTTCGAATACTCAATTAAAAGCGTTTGATCTACCTTGTGCATTTCGTTGAGGCGTGCACCCAGTTTTTCATCGTCAGCTGAGTTCTTAGGCTTAATCGCCATGCTTATTTTTGGTGCCGGGAATTCGATAGGAACGATTACGTCTTCAGCATTTTTAACTGAATTCAGCGTATCACCGGTACGGGTACTTTTAAGCTTGATGGTAGCAGCTATATCGCCGGCACATACCTTTTCGACTTTTTCGCGTTTTTTACCGGCTATGATCAGCAGTTGCGAGATTCGTTCTTTCCCTGAATTGGTGCCGTTGATAAGATCCATTGCTTCTGTTACTTCGCCGCCATATACTTTAAAGAAAGCGATTTCGCCAAGGTGTTCCTCAACAGCAACTTTAACAACCAATAAGGATGTAGGATCAGTGGCTTTACAGGTAAGTTCTTTGCCGGTAGTGGTCAGTATAGCGGGCATTTCATCAGGTGAGGGAACCGACGAACAAATAAATTCCATCAGTCGGCCAATACCTTTATTATGTTTTGCCGAAAGACAAAAAACAGGAAATAAGCCACGGCTGATAATACCGGCTTTCAATCCTTTTTCGAGTTGTTCCTCGGTGAGTGATCCGTTTTCGAAAAATGCTTCCATGAGTGACTCATCACTTTCGGCTGCCTTTTCGATAAGCGCGTTATGAAGATCTTCGGCTTTAGCCATTTCATCAGCGGGGATATCCAGAATTTCAGGTTTTCCACCACCATCGGCATACTTCAGCATTTTCATCTGCAACAGGTCGATGATAGCATTAAAACTGTGACCTTCATTTGCAGGATATTGTAACAAGGTAACGTTTCCGCCAAACTGAGTTTTAAGCTGACGAAGCGTTTCTTCAAAATTTGCTTTTTCGTGCTCCAGCTGGTTGACAGCAAAAATTACAGGGATATTATTTTTATTGGTAAGTCTCCAGGTAATTTCGGTACCAACTTCTACGCCATTCTGAGCATTAACCAGCATAACTGCTGTATCAGCAACATGCAGTGCGGCAACTACTTCGCCTATAAAATCGTCGAAACCCGGGGTGTCTAAAATGTTGATCTTTTTTCCTTTGTATTCAACATACATAAGTGTTGAACAAACTGAATTTTGTCTTTCCAGCTCTATTTCACGGTAATCGGAAACCGTATTTTTATCTTCTATTGATCCGCGGCGGTTCAGTAAACCGCCTTCGAAAAGCATTGCTTCAGCTACAGTGGTTTTGCCTGATTTAGCGCCACCAATAAGTGCAATATTTCTAACTTCGTTTGTCTTGTAAACCTTCATTGTAACAGTGAGTTTATTATGATTGAAACAGTGGTTCGGAAATAAATGGGTTGCAAAGTTATAAATTAGAGTAACATATACAAATGTTATAAGAAAAGAGGGATGTTAAAAACAGCGAATTACCAATTATGCCTGACAGCCAGGCGTTTATATGTTGAAAATGAAATATGTTTTAGCTTTTCGTCAGACTATAATCTCCATTTTGCAGATTAACACTCAAAGAGGATAAAAGCGGAGGTTTAGGTTTAAGAAATTTGTGATAGAGTAAGAGCTAATTTTTTTTTTTTTGCAAACAACATAAAAAAAGCCTGGTGATAATC
>CAZOXJ010000121.1:0-12836 GCA_964583325.1 uncultured Lentimicrobiaceae bacterium | reverse complement strand
TGATTAAGGCAAATAAAATGCGGTTTGGCGAAAATATACGCTTAATATTATTTTTTGTTGATGTTCTCTACAACCAATAAAAAAGCAATGGGGAACAATCCTGTCGGATAGTTCCCCATTTCACTTTCAGCAGCCGTAGCCGTTGATTGTGACCGGCGTTTGCTTCGCAGAATTTACAGATTGGCATACCAAATAGCAATGCCCTGTAGTTGTTCAAAGCAGGTGACTGGCACCTTACCTTGTTTTTTCCGGCACTGGTTACAAACTGTAGTTTTCTTCACAAGGAAGTACTTTCAGAATAAACCCGGGTTTTGAACTTTGTCCCTCTCAGGATTTTTGCTCTTAACCACGCTTACGCGTTGTCGGTTCCTGCTTTCGAAGCGTTGTAGTTAGCTTGCCCGTAGGTTCGATAACTTTTTAGGTGTCAGGAACTTTTACATCCCTTGTAACCCCGGCTCGCCTGATTGGCTTTCAGCCTTGCGGCCTTGAACTTCCTCTGGCTTCGGCTGAATCAACAAAACTGTCTCCAGTTTTGACTTTCCTGCCGTTTGCCGCGCTTCGGCGATCATGTGAATCTTACATTCAAAAGCCTTGCGACTAATGTTTGCTTAATCCCTACCTGATGAATATCATCGGGAACTTATTGCAGCGAGGGTCATAACTTTTTTACTTTTCGGACTTTGCAGCCCGTCTTTCATTAGCTTTTAAGGTTTGAAACATGTTTCGTTACCGATTCATATTTTAGATCCCTATGCCCTAAACATCTTTCGATGCGCCTGTTCTTCCATTCCTTGCGGTTTTTCAGTTCAGGATGCCACATGCCCTTTGACTCTTCCAGGTATTCCAACTTTCGAATCGGTATCCCTAATCCACTCTTGCGAGTTGATTACTTTTACCTCTCCGGGATTGGAACCATTCTCCTTCTCAGAAGTTTGGTAGCCTCTCCAGGGCTGGTTACCATGATCTCGTCCGGTGAATTAAAATTACAACTTTCTGTACCCCTAAGTCAAGTGTTTTCGAAAAATTAACTTCACAATTGCTTCACATGAGTTATGAACAATTGTTAATAACAGTTTATTATTATATCTATTTGAATATCAGGATAAATAAACATAAATTAAATACTTACATCATAAAACTCAAGTAATAGTTCTCCTTTTTTAATGCTTTGTACTTTGCAACTCACCGTTTTTATTGTCGCAATGTTGTTTATAGCGATGTCTCTAACCGGTACTTCAACACTATTTCCTACTATTCCTTTAACAAAAAGAGTGAGATTATTACCTTGAATTATATAACTTTCAATGTTAAATGAGTATATTTCTCCATCTTTATAAAAAGGATGAGCTGGTTCCAGAAATATTCTGCCGGTACAATTTATCCGATCAATTTTGCAATTGATCACATCACCGATGTTGAGTCCATAGTCAATATAATATACTGATGGCATAAAGTGTTTCATGCCATTAATATCTGTCAACACATAATAGTAGGCTTCATCCTGAAGCAGAACCAGGTTATGAATTTTAAAGTGATACCATTCACCTTCCTCAAGATTAACATTGCCTGTATTATATCCGGGATATTGCATAGATTTTCGGTGTACGGGGCAAAGATAATTGATAAGGATAATTGAAGTGTCAGGCTCTTTAAACTATTTCGTAGTTGGAAGCGATTTAATTCTCGCGGCTAACTTTCCGGATTCCTTTTAGCTTGGCGAGTTTCCCTATAATCAGGTTAAGATGTGATTTTCCGTCTACATTAACCATAATATAACCATCAAACTTATTGCTTCGTGAGTTAAGGTTAATTGACCTGATGTCAGCTTTCAGATCTCCGGAAACAACGTTTGTAATATCATTTAGAATACCTGGCTGGTCGTTACCGCTAATCCTGATGGTTGCAACATAAGAAGTTAGTTCCGACATAGCAGCCCAACGGGCACTTACTACCCTATAATGATAACGTTCGAGCATTTGTGAGGCATTGGTACAGATACTGCGGTGGATTTTAATACCTTCCGAAACAGTCACAAAGCCAAAAATTTCATCACCAAAAACAGGTTGGCAACAACGGGCGAACTTCACATCAGCCATAGGTGTATCTTCGTTAATAATAATCAGAGGCTTATTTTTGCCTGCTTGGTTTAGCGAAGCATCTATTTTTGTAAAAGGTTTGGGCTGTGGCTTTAAATCTTCTGATTTAGAAGGAGGCAGTAAAGCTTCTTTTATCTTTTGAATATCATATTTACCTTCAGCTAAACCATGGTACAAATCGAGAGCACTAGCGGCTTTATAAAACAAAACCAGCTTATTACCGATATCATCGGTATAATCCACTTTCAATTGACTTAGTTTACGCATAACCAGGTCTTTCCCTGTATCAGACTGAGAAAATTCAGCATCTTTAAGGATTCGCTTTATCTTGGTTATCGCTTTTGATGTTGTTACCCAATTCAGCCAATCAATATTTGGTTTCTGGTTTTTAGATGTAACAATTTCTACCTGATCACCTGTATTCAGAACATGTTTCAGAGGGACAAAAAGATTATTGACTTTTGCTCCGTTGCATCGCTGACCTACTTCAGTATGAATATCAAATGCAAAATCGAGTACTGTTGCTCCTTGTCGTAATTTTTTCAGGTGACCTTCGGGAGTAAAAACAAAAATATGGTCGGAAACAACTTTCATTCCGGCGTTAAGAGCCATTTCATCATCGCCTGGCGAATAATTTTCGAGTATTGACCGGATTGTTTTCAGCCATTCATCAGAAGCTGACTTCGAACCTTTTTGCTCTTTATACCTCCAGTGAGCAGCCATACCTTTTTCGGCATTTTCATCCATCCTGCGTGTACGGATCTGAACTTCAACCCAGTTATTCCCGGGAGCATCAACTGTTACATGCAGCGATTCGTAACCATTGGGCCTTGGGGCTGAAATCCAGTCGCGAAGTCGTTCCGTATTAGGCCGGTAAATGTCAGTTACATGAGAATAAGCTTTCCAGCACTCAGCCTTTTCATTCTCGGGTGAACTGTTTAGGATAATCCTGATTGCGAAGAAATCAAATACTTCATCAAATTCGATCTCCTGTTTTTTCATCTTGGAATAGATGGATGGAATAGCTTTTGTCCGTGCTTTAATTTCAAAATCAAGACCGACTGATTTAAGGTTTTTCCTTATTGGTACAATAAACTCCTCAAAATATTTTTTCTGCTCACGAGCCGTATCCTTAATTTTTTTCTTCAGACTTTTATATACTTCAGGCATGGAATACTGCATTGAAAGATCTTCGAGTTCCGCTTTCACTTTATAAAGTCCAAGCCGGTGAGCTAGTGGCGAATACAAATTTGATGTTTCAATCGAAACCTGTTTCTGCTCTTGTTCAGGAAGCAGACTGATATGGCGCATTAGGTTTATCCTATCTGCCAGTTTAATCAACAATACTCTGATATCTCCTGAGATGTTAAGCAACAGCTGAATAAAATTTTCGGGCATGATGGTTATTTTATCCATACGTAACCCTGAAATCTGATGAAGCTTGAGAACAATCTTTAATGTATCATCGCCAAATTTTTTCTTCAGATCATCGCTATCACTTTTAGTTGTAACAGGGATTTGCTGCAGGAGAGCGGCAATAATGCTGGTTGAATCAAGCCCTAACTCGTCAGCAACTATCCGTGCTACCGAAACTGCGTGAACCAGTTGGAACTCACCTTGTTGATTTTTAGCATCGCCAAAAAAACGCAACACTTGTATGTATGCCTTTTTAATCAGCATTCTGCTGCTGCGTTCATTAATATATCCGCATGAGCTTAAAAGCTCTTTATACAATAATTTGTATTTCTGATTTTCTGTCAGATCCTGATTTTTCATTATATTCCGGTCATGCTATTTAATAACAAATTTGCCGTAAAAAAAGCTAAAAAAAAGCCCGGTATTTTTACCGGGCTTATAAAAACAATTCTGATCATGTTTATATCTATTCGCCCGGATTCCTGGTTTGACCTGTAACGCCCTGATTAGGATCACTGATTGAATCGCGCATACGGGTATCAGCCTGGATATTCTGGAATTTATAATAATCCATTATACCCAAATTTCCTGTTTTAAAAGCTTCAGCAATTGCTTTTGGGATTTCTGCTTCAGCCAGAATAACGGCTGCTCTTGCTTCCTGAGCTTTTGCTTTCATTTCCTGTTCGTTGGCTACAGCCATTGCCCTGCGTTCTTCTGCACGTGCCTGAGCTATGTTTTTATCTGCATTGGCCTGATCCATCTGAAGCATAGCGCCAATATTCTTACCAACGTCAATGTCAGCAATATCAATTGAAAGAATTTCAAATGCTGTACCTGAATCAAGACCTTTCGCAAGAACAACTTTCGAAATAGTATCGGGATTAGCTAAAACAAGTTTATGGTTTTCAGCTGAACCGATGGAAGATACAATTCCCTCACCTACCCTGGCAAGAACAGTTTCTTCACCAGCACCTCCTACTAATTGTTTAATGTTTGCCCGAACGGTTACCCTGGCCTTGGCAATCAGCTGAATACCATCTTTTGCCACAGCGGCAACAGGAGGTGTATCCAATATTTTAGGATTAACTGACATTTGTACCGCTTCGAAAACATCACGGCCAGCCAGGTCGATAGCTGTAGCTGTTTTAAAGTCGAGAGGGATATTAGCTTTTTCAGCAGAAATTAATGCATTTACAACTGATTTTACTCTACCGCCGGCAAGATAATGTGCTTCAAGCTGATCCCTCGATAATGTTAAACCTGCTTTTGTTGATGTGATGAGCGCAGAAACTATTACTGATGGTGGAACTTTACGCCAACGCATTAAAACAAGTTGTACAAGAGAAATCTTAACATCTGAGAGTAGAGCAGTAAACCATAATCCAACCGGTATAAAGTAAAAAATAATCCATAACCCGACTAAGCAGGCTATACCAATGGCAACAATTGAAAACATAGGGGTCATGAGTTTGATTTTTTAAGGGTTACAAAAATTTTATTGTCTTTTACTGAAATAACTGTGATTTCAACTTCCTGGTCAATAAATTCTCCAAAAGTATGTACTTCAACTATTTCGTTGTTTATTATGGCTTTACCCGAAGGGGCAAGTCTGGAAACTGATTTTCCTGAGTCACCATCTTTAATTACAATACCTTCCAACTGATCCATTTTACTGTCAATCGTAGTATTAAGAGCCATTTTTTTCCAGGTGCCGGCTTTAAACGAAAAGTAAAGTGTAAGCACAGTGACCACAAGAGTTGATCCTAAAGTAATATGGCCTTCCATTATTCCTTTACTTGCATAAGCCTGCCAAAGTCCAATGAAAATCATTGCAAATCCCACTATACCCGCCAGGGTAGTGCCCGGAATTACAAGGATTTCGAGGAGAAGGAAAGCTACCCCAAGAAAAATTAACATGATAATCAATAACCAGGACATGAGTGTACTTATTAAAAACAGAGATTTATTAGCGAACTTTGGAGTTCATAAATTATAAGCTAAATTATACTATTTAAGGACAATTTTTCAATTGTTATAAAAAAAAGATTGACTTGTTATTTGATTTTTACACCAGTGTTTTTCGTAGCCGGTGGTGTTACTGGTTTTGACTGGCCTGCAGGACTTGATGCATTGTTTTTTACTCCGGGGCCTGAACCTGCAGATGATGCTGTATAATATTTTCTGGCTTCGGGTAAGAAAGCCTGAATCTGCGTGATACGTCGTTCATCACTTGGATGTGTACTAAGAATTTCAGGCGGTTTATTGCCACCGGCTTTCGACATTTCCTTCCAGAAAGATACTGCCCGTTCGGGATCATACCCAGCCATTGCCATAAAAACTAATCCTAATTTATCAGCTTCAAGCTCATGCGTACGCGAATAACCTAACATGCCTAATTGAGATCCGACGCCATAGGCCGTCATGAAAATATCCCTCGTCTGCTGAGGTTTTTGTTGCATAAATACATCAAGGCCAATACCTGCAGCCTGAATAGATAATTGCTGACTCATACGTTCATTCCCATGATCAGCTATTGCATGTGCAATTTCGTGGCCCATAACTACAGCTAAACCAGCATCATCTTTAGTGAGCGGGAGTATTCCGGTATAAACCACAACTTTTCCACCAGGCATACACCAGGCATTTATCTCAGGACTATCCACTACATTAAATTCCCACTTATAGCCTTCTGTTTTTTTTGATAAACCATTATCCTTCAGGTATTTTTCGACTGCCTGGCTAATCCGGATGCCAACCGCTGTAACTTCAGCTGAAGCTCTGGTTGGAGGATTAACAGCAGGATTTTCTTTCAAAAAGCTGGAATAACTAGTCTGCCCCATTTCCAATAACATGCTGTTAGGCAATAGTTTGAGCTGTTTCCGGCCGGTGATAGGAACTTTTGAACAGGATAAAATTACTTGTCCCAATATAATTAATATGAGGATTCTGATTATTTTTTGCATATTTATAAGGTAGAGTTTAAGCTAAAACAGTAGAAATTCCCCTGCTGTTAAGCTCGTTGTTCATTGGTGCTAATTCGCTCAGTGTTCCGGATTTTATCCCGCATTTGCCTTTAAAATGAGCTATAGTGGCGCATTGTTCAGCCTGTTCGGGATCGTGATCACATACTTCAATAAGGCTATCGATCACAAAATCAAATGAATTAACATCATCGTTGAACAAGATGAGTTCCATCCGGCTGGTAAGTGTTTCGGATGTTGAGTCGGAAGATTGGAGTTGTTGCTTTTTCATCGTGGAATCTAAGGCTGCAAAGATACAACATACATAAAGATTTTTCCCCGGAAGGAAAAATAATTTTACTGTTACAAAACAAATTATCAGATAATTAAGTTTTACATCTACAAAATTAACACTTAATGATGAATAACATTTTAAGATCGGAAACAGTAACAAGAGATTTTATCGAAAAACTAAGAACTGAACTTTTAACCAGGCTTCCTGGTGTTGAAGCGCATCTGCGTCTTGCACCCGAAATCAGGAAAATCGATCTTAAAAACGGAATTGAACCCAAGCAAGCGATGGAAAGTGCTGTTTTAATCCTGTTATATCCGGTCGAAAACAGGTTACACACAGTGGTTATTCTGCGTAATGAGTATGATGGCCCTCATTCAGGACAAATAAGTTTACCGGGTGGAAAATATGAAGAGTCAGATATAGACTTTTTATATACAGCCATTCGCGAATCGCAGGAAGAAATTGGAATAAATCCATCTGATATTGAAATAGTTGGACAGTTGAGTCGATTTTATGTACGTCCCAGTAATTTCATTGTTTACCCCTTTATTGCTTATCAGTCTTTTCGCCCCGATTTCCATCCTGATCCAACAGAAGTACAACGAATTATCGAAATTGATGTTTTTAAAGAGCTGAACCTTGATAAAATAGTTAACCGGACTCTCTCTTTTAAAAATGACATTAAGGTTTATGCTCCTGGATTTTCTGTTGGGGGTGAATTTTTATGG
This sequence comes from uncultured Lentimicrobiaceae bacterium, assembly GCA_964583325.1. GTDB lineage: Bacteria > Bacteroidota > Bacteroidia > Bacteroidales > UBA4417 > UBA4417. Next base: position 5,341 of record CAZOXJ010000121.1, on the reverse strand, counting down.
GGAGCTACAGCTATGATAATGAGTGAATTAATTTACGTGCTGGATCAGGTATCAGTTAAACTTGAGTCGAACTAACCACACCATTTCAGTATCATGTCAATGTGAATACTTCTGACGTTGAAACTCAGCCGAAGAAGTTAACACTTAAAACAAAGTGGTAAGTAAACCCTTATTGAGATTCCTCGTATTTGAAATTATTTTGATTTGAAGACAATTTTCCCGTCAACAATTGTATATAAAACTTTAGCTTTCAGTATATTAATATCATTTGCTTCAATGATGTCGGTATTAAGAATTGTAAAATCTGCATCATAACCAACTACAATGCTGCCTCTTACTTTTTCTGAAAAAGATGCTTTAGCTGCCCATGTGGTAATACTCTTTAGAGCTTCCATGCGTGAAAGCGCATTTTCAGGCATAAATCCGTTTTCTGGCTGGCCTAGTGTATTTTTACGTGCGACAGAAGCATAAAAGGTTTTTAATGGCTCAATTCCTTCTATCGGGAAATCGGTGCCATTGGGCAGCCATCCATTCTGCTCAAGCAGGCGTTTATATGCATATGCATTTTTGATCCGATCTTTTCCAAGCCGCTGACCGGCCCAGTCCATATCCGAAGTAGCGTGGGTTGACTGTATTGAAGGTATAATATTATAGGCTGCAAACATTGCGAAATCACTCTCATTTACTACCTGAGCATGCTCAATGCGCCAACGGCGATCATTGTCAGGTTTCAAAAACTTGCTGTACGTTTTTAATACCATTCTAACCGCGGCATCTCCGATTGCATGTGTATTCATTTGAAATCCATGATCATAGGCTCGTTTGCACATGGCAGAAAGCTCTTCAGGAGTCGAAACAAGCAAGCCCTTGTTATGCGCATCATCGCTATAAGGAGTTAATAAGCTAGCTCCCCTTGAACCGAGGGCACCGTCAGCGTACATTTTAACCGCGCCAACTCTTAGGAATGGTGTTACATATGGCGAATCGGACATAAAATATTCAAAATTATCTTCCCCTGGTGTAAGCCATGCATCAATCCGCAGTGCAAGTGTTCCTGATTTTTGAAGTGAATCGAGGAGCATAATTTCCGATTTAGTGAGTCCTGCATCGGTAACGCCAGTTAGTCCAGCTTCATGACACAGCCTGGTTGCAGTAGCCAGAAAATCAATTTTTTCGTTTTCTGAAGGCAAGGGAACCGCGTTTTTAAGTTTATCTGCCATCCCTTCGAGAAAAATGCCCGAGAATTCACCTTTTGTTATAACAGCCTCACCGGATTTTCCGGGAAACGTAATTCCTGCTGCTTTAATAGCCTCTTCACTGGCAAGTACTGCATGTCCATCAATCCGGGTCAGTAAAATTGGCACTCCGGGGAATAACTTATTTATTAGTTTATTATCAGGAAATACCTTTCTTGGCCAGTTATTCTGGTCCCAGCCAAAACCAACAATCCAGCCTTCGGGATGCAGTTTCCTGTAACCCTGCAGTATTTCCAGAATCTCCTCAAATGAATGTGTCTGCGACAGATCAGCAAACCTTAACCCCAGTGCAAAACCGGTGAAATGCGAATGAGCATCAATAAAGCCTGGATAAACGAATGATCCCGAAGCATTTATATATTCTTTTGTCCAATAACGACTTCGGATTTCAGAATCCGTTCCAACGGCAATTATTTTGCCTTTTTTTACGGCAATGCAATTCACATCACTGTTAAGCGTATCAGGCGCATATATTTTTGCGTTGTATATGATTAAATCAGCTTTTTTCTTCAGGTCGTGGCAGGATTCTGAACCCATGATAATCATTATTAACAGAATTAAAATCAATGGTTTGCGTATATTTCTCATGTGTTTTGATCTTGGCCTCAGATTAATAATGTAAAAGTAGTATTTCCTTTTATATTTACCCTCGAAATAAGATATTGTTGAAATACTAAAAAACATTATGTGAACAGATTGCTCCTTGATAATGATGTTTTAGTCCTCAATGTTCTGATAATAAGTTACATATATTGACTTAAACTTTATGCACATAAATTTGTTAATTAGTAATGAATCAGCGTTGAAGAATTCCGATGCTTTTTGTTATTTTTGCCAAATCGAAAATCCAGTAAAAACACATTACAAAATGAAAAAAATAGAAATTACGCCAAAATTTTACGTGGTTTTAACAATGATACTTGCAGGAGCTATGATGAGGCTTATACCTCATTGGCCTAATTTCACTCCTATTGCAGCAATAGCATTATTTGGCGGTACTTTTCTTAAACGTAAGGAACTGGCTTTTCTGATACCGGTTATTGCCATGTTAATCAGTGACTTAATTATAGGATTTCATTCTACCATGTTACCGGTTTACCTGAGTTTTATCGCTATTGTTGGTCTGGGTCTTGTTTTGAAGCGCAGGTTAACTGTTGTTAACACAGTTTCAGCCGCATTGGTTTCGTCAGTGATTTTCTACCTGGTTACTAATTTTGCCAGCTGGTCGTCAGGGATTATGCCTTATCCGATGAATGCTGCAGGACTCATGCAATCTTATATTGCCGGTCTGCCATTCTTCTTTAATGGAGTGGTTGGTGATTTATTTTACACCTCTGTGCTATTTGGAGCCGTGTACTTTGTTACAAACCGTCAGGCTGTGTACTCAAGAATAAAATAACTATTTTAAAGATAGCTCATACTAGTCCTTGCTTTCGTGTAAGGACTTTTTTTTTGTTAAAAAACAGGAGTTATACAATTGAATCATCTCTTTCGAGCAGCAATATCGAATATTGAGGTACAATGAAATATTTCTGATCGTTGTAAGTAATTTCGATTGAACCTTTGAGAAGGAATATAGCCAGGTCGCCAACTATTGTCTGTAAAGGAATATACCTTATTTTCTCTTCCTTTTTAGGTTTCCAGGGTTCATTTTCATCATCGGGAAGATAAGGAATAGGAATTCCAGGACCAACTTTAACGACGTATCCATGTTTAATTTCTTCTTTTTCCGAATAACCAGGAGGCAAAAAAAGTCCGCTTTTCGTTTTCGAATTGGAATTGCATGGTTTGATTAAAACTTTGTCGCCCACTACAATCAGGTTTTCCAGCTTGTCTTTTATCATAAAGTCAAATTATTTCCGAAATACAATGATATTTCAGGTATCGCTAAAAAGCAGAGCTTTTATGCAAAAATATGACATTTTTAAGGTACTTTTGCAGTAAAGATATTAAGGATAAAGAATTCCTAAATTACCTGCTAAATATATGAAACTGATAGGATTCCGAACAGCAAAACCGAGAAAATTCTCCTACAAGCCTTTGTATTATGATCCTGTAAAGGAAGAGCAGGAAAAGCTGAAGGAGAGGTTTGATAACACATCTGAAGGAATACAAGATAGCGAATTGCGAATGCGTATTAGACTGAGAATGAACCGCAAAAAGCTCGATGAAAGAATCCGTAAGCGTTCCCGTATGATGAGTATTTTATTTACTCTTCTGCTTTTACTGATGATATTGTACTATATCTTTATCAAATAAGAACCTTTTATAATTATAATCAACGACCATACTCATTACCAACTAAATTGAATTATGTCAGATCTGATCAGGTTACTTCCTGACTCTGTTGCAAACCAGATTGCTGCCGGCGAGGTTATTCAACGTCCGGCTTCGGCTGTTAAGGAATTACTTGAAAATGCTGTTGATGCCGGCGCCACTCAAATTAAGCTTCTGGTAAAAGATGCCGGAAAAACGCTTATACAGGTGATTGACAACGGATCCGGTATGTCAGAAACTGATGCCAGGATGTGCTTTGAACGTCATGCTACATCCAAAATCCGTGAAGCCAACGATTTGTTTTCGATACGTACCCTGGGATTCAGAGGAGAGGCTTTAGCTTCAATTGCGGCTATCGCTCAGGTTGAACTAAAAACCAGAAAAGTAGATGAAGAAATCGGAACCAGCATTATAATTGAAGGGTCAAAAGTCAGAAGCCAGGAACCTGTTGCATGCCAGCAGGGTACCACTTTTATTATCAAAAATCTTTTTTACAATGTACCGGCACGGAGGCATTTCCTGAAATCGGATAATGTTGAATTCAGACATATACTCGAAGAATTTCAACGTGTTACACTTGTTCATCCTGATATTGAATTTTCACTTTTCAACAACGATAAACCTGTTTTTCAGCTTTCAAAAGGGAATTTGCGGCAACGGATCGTTCATATTTTCGGCAACCAAATCAATGAAAAGTTATTACCCGTTCAGGCAAAAACTGAACTTGTTTCAATAACCGGATATATCGGAAAACCCGAAACAGCGCGTAAAACGCGGGGCGAGCAGTACTTTTTCGCTAATGGCAGGTTTATTAAGCATCCTTACCTGCACCATGCTGTTGAACAGGCATTTGAAGAGTTGATTCCTGATTCAGCCATCCCCTCCTATTTCCTTTATATTGAAGTTGATCCCACATCTATTGATATCAATATCCATCCAACAAAAACTGAAGTTAATTTTCAAAACGGTCAGATTTTATATGCATCAATCCGCTCTTCGGTAAAACATGCATTAGGGATGTTCAGCCTGAGCCCAACTATCGATTTCGATACAGAACCAACTTTCGACTTTGTAGCGCCAAAAGGATATGAACCTAAAGCTCCATCAATAACCGTAAATCCTGACTACAATCCATTCCGGAAGCCACAGAACTACCTGAAAGCCAATGCGGGAATGAACCCTAACCGCGGTGGATGGGAAAAAATGTATGAAGGCATCGCCAATCAGCCTGACCAACAATCAGAAACTGAGAATAGAAGGGAAATTGAATTTACACCTAATCCGCAAAAGCAAGCTTCGGAACAGACACTTATACCTGAATCCAATACTCCAGCTATAACTAAACTATTTCAGGTACAAAACCGTTTTATTGTAGCTAATGTAAAGTCAGGGTTACTCATTGTTGATCAGCAGAAAGCCTATGAACGGATTATTTTCGAAAAAATAAGTTTTAATGCTGAAGGACAGGCGATTACAAGACAACGCATACTTTTTCCTAAATCCATTCAGCTTTCGGCGGTTGATACGCAAATATTATCCGAAATAACTGAAGATCTTGACAGTCTGGGTTTTGAAGTATCGGATATGGGTAACGGAACTTTTGTAATAAATACAGTACCATCGAATATGCCTCAGGGTGAAATAGAGGATTTTATCGATGGATTGCTGGAAGATTTCAAGAAGAACAGAAACGATTCAACTGATGATCAACGAATTAAGCTTGCCAGGATAATTGCCGGAAATATTGCCGTTAAAACCGGGCAAACGTTGAAACCTGAAGAAATGCAACAATTGATAGATGAGCTTTT
>CAZOXJ010000120.1:5916-12968 GCA_964583325.1 uncultured Lentimicrobiaceae bacterium | reverse complement strand
CCACGGATTGGAATCAATTATGCTCCCGATGATCATCTGGCGGTTTTTGCGTCGGCCGGACATGGTTTTTCGCAACCCTCGCCTGAGGAAACTTTGCTGCCGGCCGGTGATGTAAATCCGGATATTAAACCTGAAAAGGGATTTCAATATGAATTGGGTACGCGCCTTAGTTTTTGGAAAAAGAGGTTTGAGCTGGAAGGAGCATTGTATTGGATTGAGCTTGATAATTTGTTGCTGACCAAGCGGTTGACTGAAGATGTTTTTATTGGTGCCAATGCAGGTGAAACCCGGCATATGGGAATTGAAATTCTGCAGAAAAGTGTTTTGTTCAACAAACAGCAATTTCCCGGGAAACTGACATCTATGTTAAGCGGAACTTTTTCGAGGAACCGTTTTATCAATTTTACCGATGACGGCAATGAATACAATGGCAATGATTTACCAGGGATACCGGAGCAAAATATACAGCTGCAATTTACCTGGAATCCACTGCCCGCGTTGGAAGTATTTTCAAATTTCAGGTATTTTGGCGATCAGTACCTCAACGATGCGAATACGATGCAATACCCGGGATATTTTGTTGCTGATGTAAAAATATCTGCTCTTTTTCCGCTTCGAAAACGGGGAAATCTGCGTTTTTATTCCGGTGTAAACAACCTTAGCGACACCCGGTACGCATCCATGCTGGTTGTAAATGCGGTTTCATTTGGAAACAGCGAACCGCGGTACTATTATCCTGGATTACCGCGGAATTTCTATTTCGGATTGCACTATCAGCTCCAATGAAAAACTTCAGATCAGTTGGATGTAAAACAAGGAAATTAGAAGTGTCGTAAACTGATAATTTGATTATGCAGGCCTAAAGCTACAATAGCCAATGATGAACATTCTATAATTTCAAATTCCCTATCTTTGACTTGTTTCTAAAAATTAATTCACATCCGATTAACCAACTTAAACATTATAAAATGAAAAATATCAGGATTGTCTTAATGTTTGTGGCTGCAGCCTTTATTTTACAAGGAACAGCATTTAGCCAGATTTCATCCACTGAAGTCGATCAACTGGTCGAAAAATCCATGTCGAAATTTAATGTTGCCGGTGTTGCCGTTGCCATAGTAAAAGATGGAAAAATCGTTCATCAGAAAGGGTATGGAGTAAAATCTGTTAATTCGAAAAAGCCTGTTAATGAGCATACTAATTTCGAAATTGCTTCCAACAGTAAAGCTTTTACTACTGCTGCCCTGGCAATCCTGGTTGAAGAAGGCAAACTGTCGTGGAGCGATAAGGTTGTGAAATACATTCCTGAATTCACGATGTACAACGAATATGTTACCGCAAATTTCAATATTCAGGATTTGCTCACACACCGCAGCGGACTTGGGCTGGGGGCAGGCGACCTGATGTTTTTCCCCGATGGTTCCGACTTTACCATGAAAGATATTTTATCAAATTTTCAATATTTTGAACCGGTTTCAGCGTTCCGCACAAAGTTTGATTACGATAACTTGCTTTACCTGGTTGCTGGTGAAGTAATTGCCAGAGTAAGCGGTATGAGTTGGGAGGATTTTATCAGCAAACGTATCTTTGACCCTTTGCAAATGGATAATTCTTACAGCGCACTTTCGAAAATGAAAGATAAAAGCAATATGGCTATGCCGCATTCAACCGGAACAGGAACAATAAGGGAAATTGCTCTTTACGAGGATATGATTAACGGAGCAGCCGGCGGAATTGTCTCCAATGTAAATGATTTAAGCAACTGGATGTTAGTGCATCTGAACAAAGGGAAATATGGCCCGGGTCTGGAGAAACAACTTTTTTCACAGGCCAGTCAGCGCGAAATGTGGAAAATACATACCACTACCCAGTCGGGACAGAATCCGCGATATAACTCCCATTTTGCGGGATATGGTCTCGGTTGGGGATTAACGGATATTAAAGGGAATATGGTAGTTTCTCATACAGGCGGATTACCAGGGATGCTATCGGTTACCTATCTGATTCCTGACCTGAACTTCGGAGTGGTAGTTTTAACCAATACCGAAAATGGCGGGGCCGGATTGTTTTCGGCTGTAGGGCAAACCATCATTGAAAGCTACATGGGTTTGGATCATTTTGACTGGCTCGAAACTTACTACAAACGTTTCCAGGCTAATGAAAGTGCAGCCGATTCCGTTACCATGAAAGTGTGGGAAACGGTGAAAGCGGCTGATCAATCGAAAATTCGCCTTGCCGATTTTACCGGTATTTACGAAGATAAATGGTTCGGTAAAATGGAAGTTTTTGTAAAAGACAATCAACTCTGGATTAAATCGTTCCGTTCGCCAAAACTCAATGGCCCTATGAGCTTTTATAAAGCGAATTCCTTTGCCATTAAATGGGAATACCAGGATATGAACGCCGATGCTTTCGCCATTTTTAACCTGGATGAAGAAGGGAAAGCCCAAAGCATCCGGATGAAAGGCATATCACCTAACATCGATTTCAGTTTCGATTTTCAGGATCTGGATTTACGACGGGTAAAGGATTGAATCCCCGAAAGATAAGATAATCAGGATGGGCGAATACCCGTAACGGTTATTCATTCAACCCAAACCTGGTTTTCAATTCATGAATGAAAACCGTATCCTTTTTAAGCTTTTCCTGTTGCTGAACTATGAAAGGCGTTTTGTCGAGTTTCCCGATTACGGCTTCCATTTCTTTTGTATCGGCATACAGCATTTGCCGGAAAGGATTTTCGTAATCTTTTTGCCGCGAATGACGTATTTCAGCCAGCAGGTACTTGCGGAAATTCAGGTACCAATCCAGCATTTCGCGCAGGTAAACTTCGTCGAAAGGCTTGTTATTATTGATTTCCTGAATTGAAGCAATGGCATGTTTCAGTTTATGGCCGGCATAAGCTTTGCTCTGTGAAGCATAAAACTCATGAACCTGCTGCCAGCTTATTACTTCGTACGATTCTATTTTTTGTTTCAGCTGTCTTAGCTCTCCGGAAGGAATAAACTGTCCGCCAACATTATCGAATTCCTGCCTTTCGGTAGTTGTTGTAAGCAGTTTCACGAAATCATCCTTCGAAAGTCCGGGGTTCCTCCTGAAATGATCAAGTATAAGGTCGAAAGCATAATATGTAATGTAATCCCGGTATGCTTTGTATGCATCGGCAGGTTTAAGGATTTTTACCGGGCGGCTGCCGTTTTCGAAAGTGTGCTTCTCAAGTATTAATACCGATGGTTTAATCGTTTCTTTTGTCAGATAAATCAATCCATAACTCTGATACTCAGCATCTGTGAATACTCTACCCGGATGATGAAGCTTGCAGTAAAGTATTCCAGCCAGCAATTCGAGCAGACTGAGCGCTTTAAACATCGAATTTACTGTATCCGGAGCCAGGTAGTGCGATTCGAGGTGCTGTGTTTTCTCCGATCGCTTATCGCGGGCTTCATATTTCCAGGCATTACGTTCAAGGGCAAACTGGTTGTACATCAGCCAGTAAGCCGGCATAATCTGCAAAACGTTATTCGAAATATCGTTACTAACCAGCGCGAACGGGAATGGAATATCCATTTCGGCAGGGTAATCGGCTTTGGTTAAAATGGTGAAAGGGGCAAAGCGCGAATTGTGTTTCAAACTCGTGCACAGTGCAGGCCAGAAACCTCTTCCGGCCAGTATTTCGCCATCCGCGCCGCGGCTGTTGTGATTGGAGCCAATGGTTGCCCCGGCGGCAATATTAGCCTGTCCTTCGATAGTTGCAGCAATAAGGAACGAATTATTATGATGTTGTTCATGCGCAGGAAAAATAAGCGAATTCAATACTTCGCAACACGAAATAGTGGCGTTATCGCCTAAATAGGAATTGATCAGCCTGGCCCCGTATTTCAACTGCGAATTGGAACCCAGCATAAAACGCACCGCTTTTACACCGTAAAATATGCGACAGCCTTTACCAATGATTCCGTTTACCAGCTCGCATCCTTCGCCAATCTGGGTAATGGCTTCCGGTGCCGAATTTATAGTAAGGTTTTTCAGTTTGTTGGCGCCTTTCAGGTATGCATCGGACCCAACTTTTACGTCTTTGATAATACTGCAGTTTTTAATTACAGTACGATCGCCGATTGTACCATAGTAGCCGCGTTGGTTGTCGAATTTTTTCTCTGTCATTTCGCGGTAGCGGCGCTGAAGGTCAGTGTTTTGCCTGTCGCGGCTCCACAACCATGCATCGCCGGCTAACATGCCATCGAAGGGTATTACTGCGCGCCCTGCGTTTTCGTTGCAGATTTCCATCCACACCCTTACCTCTTCCGGCTCGCCTTCGGTAAGTATCCCATTACCGAATTTTGCGTGGCTGGTGGTCGACATTTCATTCACATTGGTGATAATTACTTCGTTACCAACAATATAGTAAGCCATATAGTTTACATTGTCGACAACTACATTATCGCCAAAATCGCAGTTAATGATAATACTGTTGTATAATCCTACCGGCATACGCAAATCGTTGAATTCCAGAAAGAAGGATTCGAGTTTCCCGATGCGTACCAGCCCAAAAAATTTGCAGTTTTTAACCAGTTCAGGATTAAATTCTTCCGAAACCAGGAGGTTATTCCAGTTATCGCTGGTGTTCCGGTTCCTGACCAGAACCTCTATTTCATGCGCATTCAGCTGCCTGTAACGGCTGCTGTCAGGATTCTGGACATAGCGGAGGTAATATTCGTTTTTGCCCTGGGGGATATATTCGGCTGGTATAAAGTTGCTGCCCAGCGTATTAAGCGGTTCTTTTCGGATATGGTTCATATTCAAAATTTGGATTTATAAAATTATTGAAAACGCTGGTTAATCGGGTAAAGTTATCAAAATATTTTCGTTAAAAGTTTGTTTCCAGTTTTTTAGGTTTGGGTTCTTGTTTTAAAACTCTGCCAGTTCATAGTTCGTGCTGCGACCTCCTTGTTGCTCTTGCTGCAAAATTCTTTTGTCAATTAGATCTTTAATATCGCGTAAAGCTGTGTCGGTTGAGCATTTGGCTATTTTGGCCCATTTTGAAGATTTTAATTTTCCTTCAAATCCTTCCAGCAGCTTATTCAGAACCAGACGCTGGCGCTCATTTATTGGTGTGTTTTCATGGATTTTCCAGAACTCAGCTTTACGCAGGATTAGTTTTAATGTGTCATCGGTTTCTGTTAAAGCATTTTTCAGGCAATTCAGAAACCATTCTAACCACTCCGTAACATCGCCATTACTGTGCTGAACTTTTTGCAATACTTCGTAATATCGTTTCCGTTCTACAAGCATTTGTCCCGACATACTGTAAAACCTTTCAGAGCTGTTTTCTGAACGGGCAAGAAGATAATCTGAAATCGCTCTTGCAATCCTGCCGTTACCATCATCAAAGGGGTGAATGATGATAAACCAAAAATGGGAAATAGCTGCTTTTATCACCGGATCAGTTTTTCCGCTATCGTTGATCCAATTAAGAAACTTGTCCATTTCTGTTTTAACCAAATCAGGTGCAATTGCTTCGTAATGAATTTTTTCTTTACCCATTGCACCCGAAACAACCTGCATTTCGCCTGTGCGATACCGGGCAACTTCAATTTTGTGCATTCCGCTGTATCCTGTGGGGAAAAGTGCTGAATGCCACGATAATAATCGTTCTTCAGTTAATGGCTGCTGGTAGTTTTGGGTGGCGTCGAGCATCATATCAACAACACCCTCGACATTTCTGTTAATTGAACTTAATCCTCCTACATTTATTCCCAAACGCCTGGCAATAGATGAACGAACCTGTTCGTAGTTTAAATGCTCTCCTTCTATTTCGGAAGATTTTACAACATCAAGAGTAAGCGTGGTAAGTGCAGCTTCTTCTTTCATTGAGAAGCCGACAGACTTCATTTGTCCCGAAATTTTTCCCTGTAAATGGCGAATTTCTCCAAATATGGAATTAATCACAGCATCATTCCAGGTAAAATTAGTCCAGTCCTCAAGCTGATAGATGTATTTTGCCATTGTTTGCGTATTGTCTTGCGGCAAATATAACGATTATTCGCCGCATATTTGCGGCGAATAGAAAAAATATTCGCCGCATGGGAAATTGGAAAAATTGTTTTGGATAGATTGCGTGTTGAAATATCGGTAATCAGGTTTGCGATAACAAGGTTGGGTATGTCATGTGAGTTGAGGAAATAGCTGGTGAGAAGAGGGGAATACTTTGTTTTCTTAATAAGTATCATTTGACGGTATAAAAAAGCGAAAAAAATTGAGACAGGTAAACAAAGTTAGCTTTTATCAGCTGGTTGAATAACAGGCTGGGTAATGTTTATTCTTTTTTGAATTCAGAAATGAGCAGTGTATTATATAATTCTCCTTTTTTAGTATGCTCATTCAAATAGAGGCAATACAAATAAATCATTTCATTTATATTCATTTCTTTTTTTAATGGTTTTTCCAAAATTGGTTGAATTGGAAGCCAATATTCTTTACCATCGATTACGAATTTATACTCATTTTTAATATTGTCCATTATGGAGAGATAATCAGGATTGCCGAGCGTTTTATATACTCTTTTCATCGATAACAGAATGTCATCTGATATTTTTCGTTTCTCTCCTGTATAATGTGCCGGAAACCTGTAATTGTCCATTCTAACATAGTATTCACCGAATATCAATCCATTTTCCACCGAATCAGCATATATCTTTTCATCACTCATCAATAATGAAATCGATTTCTCTTTATAATTAATATTCCAGGAGTCCCAATCAGTCTGAGCAAATGAGTAAGTAGTGATATACAGCAGTGCAATAATGATTTTAAATTTCTTTGCTTTCATAATTTGCGGATAAGATTGCATTTAGTGGTTAGGGTTAAAAATGTTGAATTATATTTTGGGATAATCCCATTAGAATTCTACTTATTTTGAAGCTACCTGCCAGCAGGAATCAGCTTTCTTCTTTAATTTAATGAATGAAAGTCTTTAATGTCAGCAGCCTTTATAAGTAGTAACTAATCCCACACATATTTCCAGCTGTTATCCTTTTGCCTTTTCCAAACCGTGT
>CAZOXJ010000120.1:0-5816 GCA_964583325.1 uncultured Lentimicrobiaceae bacterium | reverse complement strand
AACTAATCCCACACATATTTCCAGCTGTTATCCTTTTGCCTTTTCCAAACCGTGTGAAATACACCTTTGTATTCCACAAAAGTGCCGTCAGTTTCTTTAATCTTCCAGGTATATTTGCCGTAAGTGTATGCCATATCACCGGATTCAGAAACATCGATAAAATCAGGTGTCCAGGTAACAATGGCATCTTTCAGGCCTTTTTTCTCATAAAAGATTTTAATGTTTTCGTCGCCTGTTATCAGCGTGTCATTCTCTCTTTTTATAACAGCATTTTCATCTGCAAAATGGTAAAAAGCTTCCGCGATCCCCTTTTCGGAAGTCATTTTTTCAAAAGCCTTCTCAGTCCGGGATATTTCCTTTTTGATATCTTCCTTGCTTTTGGAATTACCGCATCCGGCGAACAGGAGGATTACCGGTAAAAGTATTATTGCTGCTTTCATAGTGTTCTGATTATGAATTCAAAAGTGTTTTGATTATGCATTTATGAATTGGTTGAAGTTGTCAGGAAGCTGATTCTGAACTAGGCTCATGAGTTTGCCTCGCTATGTTTTCCCGTTAAAAGGGGATGAGATTACCAGGCTAAGTTGCAAATATGCGCTTGCATGCATTGTTAATTTGAGCCAACAGTGTACACCTCAGTAGTGATTTGTCAGCCGGGCACTGAAGGAACTTCAATTTTAAGGTTTCCTGTCCCCCTGGCAAAGGTAATATTCAAATATACTGTTCTTTCATTTCTGGAAATTGAATTCAAGTATTCCGACTTTTCAATTCCTATGTTCTTGCTCAATTCGTCATGCAATTTATCAATTTTTAATTCTTCAATTTCAATGGTCATACTTAACGAAATATCCGAAAAAAGCTTAAAGTCAACTAAGTCGCCGTACTTTGAAACCACACTCTGAATTTTATTTATTGCAGTGTGTCTTTCATCATTGCTATACCCTGTCCAGAAAATATTCTCCATTGGTTTAATTCCTTGATTTAATTGGCATTACAGCTTAAAGACCGGGTAAGAAGATATGCACACTTACAGTGCTATGATTGTTCCAAGTCCAGTTCCGAGGATTTTAGTGATAAATGCAGGTGCAAAAGGTGTTAATTTAGTCTGGAATCAAATTTACTTATTTTTTTGAACAACCTTAATTGTGCCGGGATGCAAGGCAAAAGTGTGCCAACCGGGCTGGTTTTATTAAATAAAATGCTGTTAGCGGTTTATTTTTTCGTCATCAATATATTCTAAAATGTCACCTGGCTGACAGTCTAAGGCTTTACAAATTGCGTCTAAAGTGCTAAAACGGATTGCTTTAGCCTTTCCGGTCTTTAGGATTGAAAGGTTTGATAATGTTAATTCGACTCTTTCAGAAAGTTCATTAAGCGAAATTTTCCGTTTTGCCATCATCACATCTAAGTTTACAATAATTGGCATGGCTTAAACAGTTAAATCGTTTTCTTTTTGGATTTCGACCCCTTTTGAAAAAATAGTTGCTATAACATAAATTACTGCAGCCATTAAGATATATGCCTGGCTGTCAGCCCAAAACTGATCCAGTTTGTCGATTTCAAACCCACTATGAAGTAAATTTTCAGATGTTTGCCGGGCTAAGTAGCTTATGATTCCTATTGAAAACGTGTAGTAACTGATTCTGTTTATCTGTTTGGCAACCGAACTGTTGAATGGTTTTAACAAATCAAGTTTGCTGATAAGCATAATAACAAGATAAAACAGTGTTGCCTTCATAATGGAGATAACCAGAATGAAACTATAGACACTGAAAAAGGCCCAATTACTTCGGTTATACATTTCGCTTAAGTCCAGTTTTTGATATAAGTTTTGGACAAATTCAGGATTGTAAATGCTGAAAACGAAATTGACTATCAAACCTCCGGCTTCAATAGATAAGCCAACGAAAATGATCCATGCAACAATATGCAAGCCTTTAAATATGAAGTTGTTTGTTTTTGACATATTTTGAAAATTTTAAATTATGTCGCAAAGATAATATATATTTATTGATAAACGATAAATAAATAATAATAATCAAAAAATAATTATACAATTTTATTAATTCTTACATCGATTTTTATCCTTCAGCTGAAGAGATCCCTGCTTGCCTGCCTGCTTCGCGCAGGTAAACGGCAGGCAAGGCTGTGCTGAGTTGCAAATTAGCTACATCTGGGGTGCAGGTGTCCTGGTTTCAATCAGGTTTCCATACCCGCTAATTGTGCAGCATCTTACGGTTTTATTTATCAAGTAAGCTTTCCCATTCTGTGGGTGATTTCTGACAAGAGAATGATTTTTTCCAGGAGGCAATGCCAATATTGAATCCTTTTATCAGAGTAATCGAAATCATATCATATTGATTTATATTGGGTTCAATTTTCAAAATTGTCTTAATAACTTCTCTGGTTTCTTCTATATTCTCTATTTCATTAATATTAACCGGAAGCTCTTTCACCCATAATTGGATTACTAAGGATTGAGTTGCCGATTTTGGTTCACCATATACTGTTGATGTGTTTTTTGATACACCAGCGTGAAGTACACCATCAATAGCGGAGATGTTTTTTTGAATAGAAACCAGATCTGCAAATTCGGAGTTAATCGGGGTGAAACCAACAATTGTAAAAATTGTCAGGATTAAAACCGAAAAGCCAAAAATATAAAACGAGGATTTTGTCGCGCTCGGGAGCTCCGTCATATCTTCCGTTCTTTCAGCAGATACAACATAAGAGCCTATTATCGTATCATGTAATGATTGTCGGTTCCCTTTATTGAAGATATAAATAACTATAACACCGAGCATTAAGGATAAATAGAGTATAATTAGCAGATAAAAAAGGTCTGAACCCACCTGAACGCCCGGCAACTCAATTTTTAGAAGGAAATAGGGTGCGCAAAGAATCAGCGCCCTTAAAAATGAACGATGAAGACTCAACGGATTACCCTCTCTGTCAACAACTTGAATGCCCACTATTTTCTTCCCTGGGGTTTGGCCATTTAAAAGCTTTGAGTTGTAGATTGAAAAATAAAGCACTGCGATTAAAAGTCCGATTAAAAAACCATAAGTGCTCATTTCCATCAGAATGTTCTGCATAGCAAGCCCAACAATTAATCCTATCACGCTTAAAATCAGAATGTCAATAACAAGTGCTGCGATCCTGCTCCAAAATTTTGATATTAAAATGTTTGTTTCCATTGTTTCTATAGTATTTGTTGTTTTTTATCGAATTTTTAAATTTTGAATTTCTTAAAGTATTTCTCTTCTGATGGCAAGTATCAAAGGGGTTTTCCGCAATCTGGACAGTTTTTTGCGTTTAATTCGGATTTCCAGTCTTATATAATTCTCCGATATTGTTTATTTCAGGTTTCGGTCGTTTAATAATTTTTCCAATTCTTTAGCTCTTTTATTTTTCGGGTCGTTTATCAATTTATGAACGAAATACAAGGGAATAAGCATTAAAAACCCGAAAGTGTTATTTAAAACGCTAAAAACTACGATTCCTAAAAGTATTCCAATTAAAAAAGCATTTGTTAATGAGAATGATTTCATTTTTTTTGCTTCTTCCAGCAATTCCTGGTCTGTTAAATTTGATAGTTCCTTATTATCCATTTTTTTATTGTTTCTTTTTTTAGTTCTACAGGCAGTTACAGTATAAACTAGCTATTTCGGCCTTTGCGTTAGGGCGGGTTGATTTATTTTGAGATCAAATTTACTAGTCAAATAAACAATTTTAATAATACTTACATGGATTTTCAGCCTTTGGCGGAAGAGATCATTGCTTGCCTGCCTGCTTCGCACAGGTAAACGGCAGGCTAGCCTAGGCTAAGTTACAAATGAGATCCAACGGCGGTGATAAGCCGTTGTTGGCGGTTCGATAATCATTCTCTTCGCAGTAATAGGAGTAGCCAATCCCTTTGCCTTTTTGCCCGGAAATTCTTTGCCTAATGCAATAATACCAGAATAATCAAGCATATCAGTTAAATATCGTTTACCATCACTAGCTAAAAGTTTCAGTTGGGTAGTGGCACTAACCAACTGACTGTTTTCTTTCTTCAATTTGGCTTTTAAATATTTCCAATAATTGCGGGTTTTGGTGTAGTCGTCCTGGTCAGTTAGCAAAGCTACAATATCCAACACACTAAACCACCACTTGGTGTTTAGCTCGTCCCAAACGGCCCGCACTTCGCGGTCGTCAAAAAAACGGATGGATATTTTTGTGTTAAGCATAATTTTAAGTCATCTGTTGTGTCATGCTGCATATATCCCTTCCAAAGTTATGATAATATTTATCTTGTAGGAGCTGTAAGTGGTGTCGCGTTGCAATAAGAGCCAACCGGAGGACTTTTAAATTATTTAAGCCGTTCTAATTTTCCTTTTCTTTTAACTATGTTTTTATAGTCCCATTGGATTTCTCTTGATTTGCTTAACCAAAGTTTTATATCTGCCTGGTTAATTTCTGAAATCTTGTTATAAAAAATGGAAGCGTCTTTAAACTTCATACCTCTTACATTCAAACTGTCTTCTTCAAAATCTGCACCACTCCAGAACATTAGTCTGATACCTTGCTTTTGTTTACTGTAACCAACAATCGGGTTATTGTCTAAAAACCAGACAGGGTGGGCGTGCCAAATTTTACTTTCTGCTTCGTTCAGTTCACTGTAAATGATGGCAGCAAGTTGGTTACAAATTTCTTTGTCAGGCGGGGTTTGTTTGTCATTGTATTCTATTATTTCTTTTTCCATTTGGATAATTTTTTCTCGTCAGGTGGTTGTTCAGTAGCTTGCCTAAGCTTTGGGCATAGCCTGGCGCTGGGCTTTCCTGCACTATTATTGCTTTTATGAACAACAATTTAGCTACACATAAAGGTGTCAAACAGCTTTTTGGCAGTCTATTGGAGATCCCATGTTAAAGGTATGGTGCTTTGGTTTTATTTTGTTGTCTCTGCCCCAAG
This sequence comes from uncultured Lentimicrobiaceae bacterium, assembly GCA_964583325.1. Taxonomy (GTDB): domain Bacteria; phylum Bacteroidota; class Bacteroidia; order Bacteroidales; family UBA4417; genus UBA4417. Next base: position 863 of record CAZOXJ010000120.1, on the reverse strand, counting down.
TTGTATACCTAATTTTTCATATTCGATGTCATAAGGTTCCCAGAGTTCAATTTTATTCCCTTCCATATCAATGATGTGAACGAACTTTCCGTATTCATACGTTTCAATTTTATCAGCAATTGTCACACCTTCTTTTTGAAGTTCTTCAACAAGTGCTTCCAGATTTTCTACACGGTAGTTTATCATAAAGTCTTTTTCGGAAGGCTCAAAATATTTTGTTGTCTCATCAAACGGGCTCCATTGTGTAAAACCTTTTTTTGTGCTGTCAGCACCCTGTCGCCATTCAAACACGGCCCCGTATGGGTTAGTATTTAAACCGAGGTGTTTTTGATACCATTCTCTCATTTTGTTTGGGTCTTTACACTTAAAAAAGATTCCGCCAATGCCTGTTACTCTTTTCATAGTTGCCTGGTTGTTAGTTTGTTTTGTTATAATTGCATTAAAAGCGAAACCAAAATAAAATGACATCGCAAGGGCTAAAAGTATAAAAATGTTCTTTTTCATTTCAGATTAATTTGTTAATGTATGAAATCAATTAACCATGCATTCCTATTTAAGTTTGCAATATTTGCGAAAAGTGAGCTTCCTGGTCTGAATTTTTGTTCAGGTATAAGAATTTTTGGGCCATTTCGATGCCGCTGCTGCTGGCGCGGACTTGCACAATAGTGAAGCGATCTCAACGATGGTAAATCCGCGCCAGAGGTGGGATGGTTTGTACCGGCACGGATTATAAATCCGCGCCAGCGGGGGCCAGTAAAATAGTTAGTGGAGTCGTCCGTTTTTAGATCATACAGCAGAGAAGCCATTACAATTTCCCCAACAAAAAAAGCCGGCAAAAATTACCAGCTTTTTAAAAATGCTTT
>CAZOXJ010000119.1:7299-12969 GCA_964583325.1 uncultured Lentimicrobiaceae bacterium | reverse complement strand
TGATAATAGGGCTGCTTTCGAACGGGCATATTTTGCTTGAAGGAGTTCCGGGACTGGCTAAAACCCTTGCTATAAAGTCTTTAGCCAATTCAATCGACTTAAGTTTTAGTCGCATTCAGTTTACTCCCGACCTGCTCCCGGCCGATATTGTTGGTACAATGATTTACAGCCCCCGCAGCGAAGAGTTCAATGTTCGCAAAGGTCCGGTTTTTGCCAATTTCATTCTTGCGGATGAAATTAACCGTTCGCCGGCCAAAGTGCAGAGTGCATTGCTCGAGGCCATGCAGGAAAAACAGGTTACCATTGGCGATAAAACATACCAACTCCCCGACCCTTTCCTCGTGCTTGCCACTCAAAACCCAATTGAACAGGAAGGTACCTATCCTTTACCTGAAGCCCAGGTTGACCGCTTCATGTTAAAACTGGTAATCACTTACCCTTTGAAACAAGAGGAAAAACTTATTTTGAGGCAAAACATTAACAACGAAGTACTTTCGACACGAAAAATACTTAAACCAGCTGATATTCAGCGTGCCCGAGAGATTGTAAAAGAAGTTTACCTCGACGAAAAAATAGAAAATTATATAACTGATATTGTTTTTGCCAGCAGATTTCCGGCGGATTACAATCTGAAAAAATACAAGGATCTTATCCGTTACGGAGCATCGCCCCGGGCCAGTATTTTTCTTGCCATGGCTGCCAAGGCTCTGGCTTTCATCAAACGGCGCGGATATGTTATCCCCGAGGATGTAAGAGCGGTTGCACACGACGTACTGAGGCATCGCATTGGCCTCACTTACGAAGCAGAAGCTGAAAATATTACTACCGAAGATATAATCAACGAAATCCTTAACTCAGTTGAAGTACCTTAACAACTCAACTAAATGACTAACAGCTGGTTCGATTTAATTAAATCCGAAAACGGCTGGAAGGATTCCGGAACAGAAGTGAACGATTTAAGATTTCGAAGCTATTTCAGACACAACTTTTAAATACTGGATCGTTGAGCCTTATCCGTAAGTCAATCCATATCTCATTTCACTGTTAGCAATTGCTTCAGTAAATCCAATCAATTAAAACCGAAATAAAGTGGAAACCGCTGATATTCTGAAAAAAGTCAGGCGCATCGAGATCAAGACCAGGGGCTTGTCGCGCAATATATTTTCAGGGCATTACCACAGTGCTTTTAAAGGCCGGGGTATGGCTTTCAGCGAAGTACGCGAATACCAGTACGGTGATGATATAAGGAATATCGACTGGAATGTAACTGCCCGGTTTAATACGCCTTACCTTAAAATTTTTGACGAGGAGCGTGAACTGATGGTTATGCTCCTTATTGATGTAAGTGGTTCGAATGAATTCGGGACTCAAGGATCATTCAAAGAAGACCTTATGACAGAGATTGCAGCAGTGCTTGCATTTTCGGCCATTCAAAATAACGATAAAGTGGGGGTAATCTTTTTCAGCGACCGTATTGAAAAATTTATTCCTCCTAAAAAAGGAACCTCACATATACTTCGGATTATCCGCGAACTTATTGATTTCAAACCGGTAAGCCAGGGCACTGATTTATCTGAAGCACTTCGCTATCTGACCAACGCCATTAAAAAAAGATGTACTGCATTTATTGTTTCTGACTTTATGGATCACGCGTTCGAACCTGCAATAAAAATAGCGTCGGGCAAACACGACCTTGTTGCCATCAGGGTTTATGACGAACGTGAAGCCACTTTACCTCCTGTCGGGATGATAGAAGTTTATGATAAAGAAACGGAAGGAAGAGTATGGGTAGATGCTTCGAGCAAAAAAGTGCGCGATAATTACAGCCGTTGGTGGAATAATCATGAAAAGATTATTGATGGCATATTTAAACGATCCGGAACCGATACTGCTAATATTCCTACAGGACAAGATTTTGTTAAACCATTAATGAAACTTTTTACATTACGCGAAATGCGGCAATGAAGATGAAAATGAAAAACTACTTCATACACATATTCGCAACCGCTTTCATACTCATTGCAAGCGCTGCTAACCAGGCACATGCTGTTCCTCAGAAAGCTGTCCTGAGTCTTGATACCTCCTCCATCAGGATTGGGGAACAGGTTCAGCTCAGGCTGCATGCTACTTTGCCTAAATCAGCAACAATTTACTGGCCTGCTATTCCCGATACACTCACGGCAACAGTCGAAGTAGCATCAAAGTCACCGTTGGATACCAATGCCACCAGCCGAAAAGAGTTTGTTAATTATAGTCAAACGATTTTTATTACCTCTTTCGATACTGGTTTTCACTATGTACCGCCATTTACAATATTTTACTCTTATTCAGGCGATACATCGAGGCATGAATTATTATCAGAAGGCGTTTATTTAAAAGTGAGAACCGTTGAGGTGGACACCACTCAGGCGATACGCGATATACGCGGCCCTATTCAGGCTCCGATCAGTTTTGCCGAACTTGCACCCTACCTTGGCGGCATGGCTGTACTAGGTATTATTATAAGCCTGGTGTGGTATTATTTCTGGCGTAAACGCATGAACAAACCCCTTTTCCCGGTTTTGATCCGCCCACAGGGACCACCCTGGCAAATTGCTTTGCAGAACCTTGATTTGCTTGAAGATAAAAAATTGTGGCAAAACGGGAAAATAAAGGAATATTATTCGGAGTTAACAGATATCCTCAGGCATTACCTTCATCAGCAACACAATATCGATGCGATGGAGATGATTACTTCTGAGATACTTTCAGCTTACGATTCAGCAGGTATTCAACCCGATTCACGTTCATTACTTACTAATGTTCTGATACAGGCTGATTATGCCAAATTTGCCAAAGCTATTCCTTTAAGATCTGAAAATGAACAGAGTTTAACCTTTGCAAGGCAACTTATTGAAACTACCAAACCAGTTGTTGCTGATACTAAAAACAACGCTGACACTTCATTACAAACCACTGATACTGAAACAAAAGCATGATACAGAAACTGATCTTTGCCGATCCTGAGTACTTATGGCTGCTGCTGCTCGTTCCTGCAGCAGTTGTTCTGTACTGGTATAAGCTCAGGCATTATACTGTTCCCATGCAAATGTCGTCAACCACTGCGCTAAGGCAATCGGTACCCGGCTGGAAACACTACGCCCGATATGGACTTTTCGGACTCCGAATGCTTGCAATCAGCCTGTTAATACTGGCATTGGCAAGACCTCAGACAAACATGAACCGGCAGGACATCAGTGTTGAAGGGATTGATATTGTGCTTGCAACCGACATTTCGAGTACCATGCTGGCTGAGGATTTGCGTCCTAACCGGCTCGAAGCCGCAAAAGAAGTTGCCGTTGAGTTTATAAGCAACAGACCTGATGACCGCATAGGACTTGTTGTTTTTAGCGGTGAAAGCTTTACTCAATGCCCGCTCACTTCAAATCATGCACTCCTGATCAATCTTTATAAGGATATCAGCTTCGGCATGATTGATGACGGAACGGCTATAGGTGATGGCCTTGCTACAGCCGTAAACCGGTTAAAAGAGAGTAAGACCAAGAGTAAAGTTATTATTCTGCTGACCGACGGGATTAACAACATGGGCTCCATTGATCCGCAGTCAGCCGCAGAAATTGCTGAACTTTATGGCATCCGTATCTATACGATCGGGGTCGGAACAATGGGAACAGCACTGGTGCCTGTTCGTACACAATTTGGAATGCAGTATCAACGTATGGAGGTGCAGATTGATGAAGCACTGCTTCAGAAAGTATCGGCACTCACAAACGGAAAATATTTCAGGGCAACCAATAAGCAAAAGCTGCAGGAAGTATACAAAGAAATTGACCGACTTGAAAAATCGAAAATTGATGTTACCGAATTCAGCCGTAAAAAAGAAGAATTTCTGCCTTTTGTAATTTTTGCGCTCTTACTCCTTACACTTGAATTTGTAATGCGCTTTTTAGTACTTAAAATTGTATCGTAACTCTTTATAACTAACACTATGTTTCGTCTGGCACATCCGCAATATCTTTACCTGCTGCTGCTTATTCCGCTGCTGGTGCTGCTTTTTGTGTATGCCCGCCGCAGGAAGAGAAAAGCGCTGACCGATTTTGGGGATATTAACCTGGTATTACGCCTGTTACCTGAATACTCGAGCTCACGTGAGATATTGAAATTCACCATATGGTCACTTGCATGGATAATGATTGTAATAGGAATGGCCGATCCTCAAACCGGTTCAAAACTTGAAAAGATAAAGCGAAAAGGGGTAGATATGGTATTTGCGCTCGATGTTTCGAACAGCATGATGGCTCAGGATATAACTCCGAACAGACTGGAACGAGCCAAACAAGCCATTATTCACTTGCTGGGAAAACTTGAAAACGACCGTGTAGGACTGGTTATTTTTGCCGGAAAATCATATATACAAATGCCGTTAACAACGGACTATTCAGCTACCAGGCTCTTCCTATCCAATATCAATCCGGGTATGATTCCTGTTCAGGGCACTGCTATCGGCGATGCCATCGAAACGAGTGCTTCGGGATTTGGAGGCACAAAACAAAGTAAAGCCATAATTATTATTACCGATGGCGAAAACCATGAAGATAACGCTGTTGACGCAGCCCGTTCGGCTTCGGCCAATGGAATACGGGTTTTTACGATAGGAATAGGTCAGCCTGAAGGCGCTCCGATTCCTGTTTTCAGCGGCAGTACGCAAATTGGGTATAAGAAAGATGCTTCCGGCATTACCGTTATAACCAGGCTCAACGAACCTATGTTGCAGGAAATTGCAAAAGCAGGGAACGGTATTTTTGTAAGAGCCAACAACTCGCAATCGGGAGTGCAGGAAGTCTTCGATCAGATTAACAAACTTGAGAAAGCGGAATACAACGAAGCCTTTTTCTCCGATTATGAAGACAGGTTTCAGTTTTTTATACTTGCGGCTTTGATACTGATAATCGGCGAAATGCTTATAGCCAGCAGAAAAGGCCGGTTAGCCGGAAAAATTAAATTGTTTACTAATAAATCCACGAATAACCAATGAGAAGTGTACTAACCATATTTCTTCTCCTGGCAACAGGTGCGTTGCTCGCTCAGCCTGTGCAGAAACTCGTGCGTTCAGGAAATACGGATTATAAAAACGGGCATTATAAAGATGCCGAAATAAACTACCGTAAAGCATTGACCAAAGCGCCGGAATCGGAGAAAGCAACCTTTAACCTTGGCAATTCCTTGTACAAGCAAAATAACTTTGACGAAGCAGCCTCCCAATACCTGAAACTCGCACAGAGTGAAAAAAAAGTAACATCAAAGGCGAATGTTTATTATAACCTGGGGAATTCACTGTTTGAAAGTAAAAAATATAAGGAAAGTATTGATGCTTATAAAATGGCCTTGCGTCAAAATCCAAAGGATGAGGATACAAGATACAATCTTTCCTATGCAATGACAAAACTGCAACAACAGCAGAAACAAGACGAAAACAAGAAGCAGCAGGAAAAACAGCAGCAACAACAAAAACAACAGCAACAGCAGCAGCAACCGAAGCCAAATATGTCGAAGCAGGATGCCAACCGGATGCTTAATGCTATGAATAACAATGAGAAAAGAACACTGGACAAAACTAAAAACAAACAAAAGACAGCTAGCAGTCAGTTAGAGAAGGATTGGTGAGAGTGA
>CAZOXJ010000119.1:0-7199 GCA_964583325.1 uncultured Lentimicrobiaceae bacterium | reverse complement strand
GGGTGAAAAGGAGAGGGGCGAAAAGGAGACATGAAATAGATGGAGTGAAAGATGGAGTGAAAGATGGAGTGAAAGATGGAGTGACGGATGGAGAAAGTGATGGAGTGAGAGATGGAGTGAGAGATAGAGAAAGACAGAAAAAGTGAAACCCACAAATGCCAATTCGTTTACTGATTGCAGCATAACTGCATTTTTAATTGCTTTTCAGCTCTGATATTGAACTGAACTAAATACACAAAATGAAACTCAAACTGATACTTTTATTTTTGCTTGCAATACCTGGCATCATAGCAGCGCAGGAAATCAGTTTCTCAGCCCAGGCTCCAAGGCAGGTTTATGTTGGCCAGCGGTTTCAGCTTACCTTTACGATTAATGCTGAAGGCAATAATTTCATGGGTCCTGAAATCACTAACTTCGATATCCTTAGCGGCCCTATGATGTCGAGCGGACAAAATATTATGAATATTAACGGGAAACTGGAATACTCAAGTACTTCATCCTATTCATTTATTTTAGAAGCTATAAAACCAGGTACTTTTACTATTCCGCAGGCTATTGTTTCGGTGAAGGGCAAGCGTTATATGTCCAATACAACAACCATTACAGTTCTCAATCAAACTCAGCGATCAACACAACAACCGCCCGGCAATAACCAACCAAATGGCAAAGCACAAGCGCAAAAAGCCGATGATATCGGTAAAGATGTTTTCCTAAAAGCAGTTGTCGATAAAAATAATCCATACCAGGGAGAGTTGATAGTGGTAACATTCAAACTCTATACCCCAACCAACCGCCTGCAAGTTGATCAGCCCGATAAAATACCCTCTTATCCGGGTTTCTGGGCACAGGATCTTTTAAAAGACGCAACACAATATCCGCAGTATTCCGAAACGGTAAACGGTAAAAAATACATAGTTGCCGAACTCCGGAAAGCTGCATTATATCCGCAAAAATCAGGCGTATTAACTATAGATCCGCTTATTCAGGATGTTATTTACCAGGTAAAAGTAAAAGCAAAAAATCCTTTTGCTGATGATCCTTTCTTTGGGAATGATCCTTTCTTTAAGAATTTTATGGATGATTCGTTTTTGGGCAGCGAATTTCAAAACGTAAAAAAGACTTTACAGTCCAATCCTTTAAGCATAAATGTAAAGCCTTTGCCATCCGCTAACAAACCTCTTGAATTTACAGGAGCTGTGGGCCAGTTTACCATGAAATCGCAGATTGACCGCACCGAGGCAAATACAAATGATGGCATTACTTTAAAAGTTTCGATAACTGGAACCGGCAACCTGAACCTGATTGAAAAACCGCTGATAAACTTCCCGCCGGATTTCGAAGTGTATGAGCCTAAAACCATCGACAATTTCAGCAATAAAGGTGCTACTTCAGGAACCCGGACTTTCGAGTACCTGATTATACCGCGGGCTGCCGGAGATTTCGCCATAGATCCTATCCAATTTGCATATTTTGATCCATCCCGAAAGGATTACAATGTGTTGAGCTCAGAAAAATTCAAGCTGAAAATAAATAAAGGAACCGGGTCAGGAAGTGATACTCCCGTGCAGGGTGATGTTAAATTCCTGGGTAACGATATCAGGTACCTGATGGAACCGCCTTTAAATATCCATCCTGTCGGTAATAGTTTATACGGAAAACCCATGTACTGGCTTTTACTGGTTTTCCCTGTTTTAGGTTTTGTGATTTTCATTTTGATATACCGGCGAAATATGCGTATGCAGGGCGATACCAAACTTATGCAACGTAAAAAAGCTACACGTATAGCAGTTAAAAGACTTCAAAAAGCGAAAAAAATGCTCGATGGCGGACAACATGATGCCTTCCACGAAGAAATAGCGCTCGCATTATGGGGCTACATCAGTCAGAAATTTAATATCCCGATGTCGCTTCTATCAATGGATACTGCGCGCGAACAGCTCGAATTACGCAACGTTGACGAAACCCTTACCAATCTCTTTATTTCAACACTTAACGACTGCAATTATGCCCGTTATGCGCCTGAAGGTAAAGCACTCAATATGCAACAGCTTTACGAACTGGCCATTAAAACCATTACTGAAACAGAGCAAGTTCTGAAATAAATAATAAAGTGATTGGCTAATGGTATAGCCTGAAAAATTTACTAAAACGGAACTAATCACTCAACCCTAAATATCCAACCCTATGAAATGTAAAAAAATAGCAGTCCTTTTTGCGGTCATACTGTTAGTTGCATTTCATGCAATTGCGCAAAACCCGGGGCAACTGGCAGTTCAGGCTGCAAAAGCTTACAATGAGAAACAATACCCCGAAGCAATAGAACTGTACAATAAAATTATTGCCGGCGGTTACGAATCATACTCATTATATTATAACCTGGGAAATGCCTATTTCAGGAATAATGAAAATACCGAAGCGATTTTATTTTATGAAAAAGCACTCAAAATTGCACCAAACAACGAAGACATAAAACACAATATTGAAGTAGCCAACAGCAAACTGGTTGATAAAGTTGAGAAAGTGCCCGAGCTCTTTTATAAAAGGTGGTGGAAGTATTTGCTTAACATGATGAACTTAGATATACTGGCAACTTTAAATATTCTACTTCTCACTTCCGGGCTGCTGCTTATCGCTGTTTATATTGCCATTTCGAGCACTCTCCTGAGGAAGATCACATTCTGGACGGGGATAGTTTTGGTGTTTCTTTTTGGTATTGGCAGTATAGCCGCTTCGCAACGCAATCATTATCTGACCACACAACACGAAGCCATTGTTTTTGAGCCAACTGTCAATATTAAAAGTTCGCCCGATGAGAATAGTAAAGATATTTTTGTCCTTCACGAAGGAGCAAAAGTAGTATTACTTGATGTTGTAGCCGACTGGCAGGAAATCCGTATTTCCAATGGCAGTATCGGATGGATAAAAATATCTGATTTGAAAAAAATATAACAGTTCAATTTTTAAGACTTTTTTCGGTTTTCTTCTTCCCTTATTTCTGAATTTTCGTTATTTTAATCAACCGGGGCTAAACAATGTTCTGGACTCAATTGTTATTTCCCCTTTGATTCAATTCAAGTACGCAGAATAATCATTTGCTTTAATAATAATTCTACCGTAACTTTGAGCAACCAAACGCATAAATCAATCCTATTAACAACCTTAACGTATGAGAAAATTTACCCTTATCCTATTTATTTCTTTTTTAAGTTTTCAGTTAATGGCTTTCGAACCTGAAGTCGATACTTCCTGGAAGTCGAAATATGAAACTTCACTAGGCTTATCACAAACCACATTTACAAATTGGTCAGCCGGAGGCGAAAATGCATTTTCAGTAAATGCGATGCTAAATATTTACAAAAATTATGCTAAAGGGAAAGTGTCGTGGGATAACTATCTCGGACTGGCATATGGCATGTCGTACATGGAGGAATCCGATCCTCAATGGCGTAAAATAAACGACAAAATAAACCTCGTTACCAAAGGAGGATTGTATGCCTGGAAAAACTGGGATTATGCCGGCCTGTTTGAATTCAGGTCGCAATTTGACAAAGGGTATAATTATCCTGATCCCGACTACATTTCCAAGTTTTTAGCTCCGGGATATTTCCAGCTTTCGATTGGATTAAACTACAAGCCTGTTGATTATTTCGCAGTCTTTGTTTCCCCGATCGGAGCCCGTTTAACAGTTGTTAATGATACCTCTCTTACAAATACTATTGACGATAAAGGGAATTTAATAGGGGCTTTTGGAGTAATGGGCGACAATAAAACGCTTTGGCAGGTTGGGGGATCTGTAAATGTAATATTTAAAAAAGATATCATGAAAAATGTAAACCTGATGTCGAAACTCGATTTATTCTCCGATTACAGGCACAATCCACAGAATATTATAGTGGGATGGGAAAACAATATCATGATGAAAGTGAATAAATTTATATCCCTCAATCTCCTGACCATGCTGATATATGATGACAACATACCATACACGGATAAAGAAGGAATAACTCATGGCCCGCGCACTCAATTCAGGGAGACATTCAGCATTGGCTTCACATATTCATTGAACCATTACTAACCTAACACCTTACATATAACAATAGTATAAACCAAAAACCAAGCAAAAAAATGGGACTAGCTAAAGAATTCAAGGAATTTGCCATGAAAGGCAGTGTAGTCGATCTGGCAGTCGGTGTTATTATCGGAGGCGCATTCGGTAAAATTGTTGCATCATTCGTAAACGATGTACTTATGCCACCGCTAGGCGTACTTTTGGGTGGCGTTGATTTTAAAGATTATAAAGCCACCTTGGTTGAAGCTATCGGCGACAAAGCGGCAGTTACCCTTAACTATGGAATGTTCCTTCAGAATGTTATAGATTTTCTGATCATAGCAGCTGCCATTTTCCTTATGATCAAAGCAATGAATTCAGCCAAGAAAAAAGAAGAAGCAGCACCGGCAGCACCTCCGGCCCCATCAGCAGAAGAAACGTTACTCACCGAAATCAGGGACTTGCTTAAGGAAAAGAAATAAAACAAGTTTAATTTTAGAAAAAAAAGCCGGATTCAGTGAATCTGGTTTTTTTTATGCAAATCTTCAGATAGAATTGGAAATAAGCTGATTCTGTGTCAGACAGAATAAATATAAAGAAGCTTTAAATATTATAAATACCTCAAAAACAAAAACAAATGTATGTTGTTAAATATTTCAATTTAAAATCATTTAAAATCACATAATATAAACAGATCGACAGTCAAATTATTTACTCATGATAAACAAAGATGCCTTATGAAACATTTACTCTCTTCGATTATTCTACTGAGCATTTTTTCGTTATCGGTAACTTTTGCTCAACAATTACCGAATCTGCCAATCGCTTTAGGGGCAGGAAACGCTGAAGTCTGGAATAGTTCAATTTATCATTTCGGAGGTTCCAACAATTGGTCAGGATCAATTGTATATCCGCGAATTTACAAATACAACGGTACTAGCTGGTCCTACCACGATACCATACCCGATAACAATTTGTGGGATGTTGAAACATTGCTGGTTAGCGACAATGTTTATCTGTTAGGTGGTTGGCCAAATGGACCATCACTTAACAGAAGGTATAACCTGATTACCGGCGATTGGGTTTATTTAACCGAAAGCCCTAACCTGAATCAGGATTGGGGATTAACCTCAGAAGAACTGAATGGAATAATTTATTTATTTAATTCGTATGGTGAAGTTTTCGCATACAATATAGCAACTAATTCATGGACGACTAAAACTCCAAATCAGGCTGCCGGCACCTGGGATTTGAGTTCAATTCTGTTTCAGGGCGATATATATATACTTGGCTGGAATAATTCGGAATTTTATAAATACACACCTTCAACTGATTCGTGGACAAAGCTTGCCGACTCACCTTACCAGGTTGGTGCCTGCGCTTTCGGGATCATTAACAATTTAATTTATAGTATCGGTGGAAATGCAGGTGGAGGCACAGCAGCGTTTTATAAAAGTATCATAGTCTATGATATTGATACCGATTCGTGGGAAACTGACGAGCTCGAACTCAGTTCAAAACGACACTGGATGGCTACTGCCGAGTATGAAGGCGGTTTGTATGTTGTCGGTGGAATTGACGAAAATGCGCAATCAGTTGATATAGTAGAAGAAATAGTTGCACAGGGCACTGTAGGAATTGATGATGCTCCCGAATCGCTGAAAGGGTATAAACTTGAGCAAAACAATCCAAATCCGTTTACAGCTTCTACAACCATAAAATACTCGCTACCCATAGCCGCAGCTACAACTTTGAAAATTTATAACACGCTCGGAACTGAGATTTCAACTTTGGTCGATGAAAGTAAAGATGCAGGAAATTATGAAGTAGTTATTAATGCAAATGAGCTGAAACGCGGAGTTTACTTTTACCGGTTACAGTCAGGCAAGTTTATTCAAACTAAAAAACTTATACTTCAATAGAATAAATTTCGAAATTAAGGACCGGCCATAATAAAGCCGGTCTTTTTTTGTTATATATAAGCACACAAAAGCAACATTTTTCCAAAAGTTATACTTTTCAAACCGAGATCAGATTTGTTATTTTTATCACGAAGTAATAAAACTTCTTAAATAATATACTAATTTGTTGGCCAGGTTAAGGTAAGATTATACCTTTGGGAACACAAACGCCTGCTTAGGATGAAACGAATTACTATTTTGTTTATACTTGCTTTCATTGCATTTTCTGCAATGGCTGGCAGGCCTAAGGAAGATACTACCTATTGGAAATCGAAGTATGAATCGGCTTTGGGGTTTTCGCAAACATTGCTTGTAAACTGGGTAAAGGGTGGTGAAAAAACGTCCTACTCAACAAACTTTATACTCAATATTTATAAAGATTATCAAAGGAAGAATTTATCGTGGAATAACTACCTGGGAGTTGCATATGGCGTTGCAAAACAGCAAAGTATCACCAATTTGCGTAAAACTGACGACAAAATAAATTTCCTCACCAAAGGAGGAATTTACGCATGGAAAAACTGGGACTATACAGGCTTCTTCGAATTCAAATCTCAATTCGACGAAGGCTACGCATACCCAAATGATTCGGTGCATATATCACGATTTATGGCACCGGGCTATTTCCAGCTTTCGATTGGAATGAACTACAAACCTGTTAATTATTTTTCAGTTTTTGTTTCGCCTGTTGGGGCCCGTTTAACCGTAGTAACCGATACAGCTCTAACCAACAGGAAAGAAGGAGCTTACGGTATTTTCGGCGACAATACTACTTTGTGGCAGGTTGGAGGATCAATAAATGCCATTTTCAAAAGAGACATCATGAAAAATGTAAACCTGATGTCGAAACTCGATATTTTTAGTAATTACAGGAACAAACCTGAGAAAATGATTGTGAGCTGGGAAAATAATATTCTGATGAAAGTGAATAAATATATTTCGGTAAATATATCAACTATACTCATTTACGACGATAAAGCGATTGTTGTTGAGAACTCAGGGAAATTTTCTGAAATCATACAATTCAGGGAAACATTCGGTATCGGACTTGCATATACAATTTTCCATTAAAATATACTTATCCCCGTTACAATACTGAAATTTCAGGTATTCCAATTTCAATCTTTTTAAGCACGAATTTAGCAGCTGAAGATACCGAACCTGCATTTGGTTTGTTATCCTTATTTACA
>CAZOXJ010000118.1:0-12994 GCA_964583325.1 uncultured Lentimicrobiaceae bacterium | reverse complement strand
ATGCCATGCTGTGCCGGATTGATGGCGTAAATAATTATATTTCCTATTCGGATAGTATAAACATATGGCGCGAGGCCACAATAATACAACAGCCAAAATATCCCTGGGAACTGGTACAAATGGGAAATGCCGGTTCGCCGATTGAAACTGATGAGGGTTGGCTGGTTATTACTCATGCCGTAGGGCCGATGCGGGAGTATACTCTTGGGGCTTCGTTGTATGAGCTCGATGATCCGGAGAAAGAAATCGGGAGATTAACAAGCCCTTTGATGGTGCCGATTGAAAGTGAAAGAGAAGGGTATGTTCCTAATGTTATTTATTCGTGTGGTTCTATCATTCACAACAAGGATTTGATTATTCCATATGCCATGTCCGATCATTCATCCTCATATGCAACGGTTAGTTTGAAAGCACTGCTGGATGAATTAAAAGCATCGGGAAGCAAAAGTAAACCGGATTAAAAAGTCTTTTTGCCTGTTCATTAAGTAGATTTGCTATTCCTTGGTATCTGCTTTGCTTCGGGAAAGGGATAAAAAAATGCCCGCAGCTTCCACTACGGACATCTAAAAAGCCTTACACGGTTCCGCTTTCGCGGTAAGTACCTGTAAGGTATAGTATTTTACTTTCGCGGTGGCATATTACTGATCTGCCGTTTCTCCGGATACCGTATTACCGGATTTCCTGGTATCTTTTTCACGCAACAAATTCCTTACAACCGCAAAAAATATTCCTCCCCATTTTTTTATGGTTTCAGGATTTTGAGCAATAAGGCTTTTAACGCCAAACATAAGAGCCGTGCCTAATATCTTTTTTACCGGTCCGCCTGATTTGCCCTGAAACATCATTTTGGAAAGATAACCGGCCGAAAGTCCCAGGGCGGCATTCAGGAAATTGTCCTGCAGGTCTTCCGATTCAGCAGCTTCGAGCAAAGTGCTTTTTATCAGGTTAATAGGTTTCAAGGTTTCAACTGTAATAAGGAACTGCTCTTTCATAAGTATCCTTTCCTGTGTCTGTTTGCCCTCCAGTTGAAGGATAGCAAACCTGAGATCAGCCTCTGTAATTATTTTTTCCATCATACGTCCTATTGAAGAGCTTGTTTGATTATTAACTCACTGATAGGCGTTTTAACCCATCGGTGAAGGAAAAAATGCAACACTATTCCTGCCAGAAGGTAGAATCCTGCTACGATAAAAAAACCATAATACGCTTTGCCGAGTATATCGCCCAGCCACAGAGCAACAGCAATACTTAGTACAAATGAGAACATGGCTATCATCAATATTGTACTTAGCCGCGCTATAAGTGAGGTTACAACAGTATTGGTTGTTTCAAGCAATTTAAGCTTTGAAAGTTCATACGTTGTTTTGCCGTATGCTTCAGCTCTCTCAAATAAGGATTCAATTGAATCTGCAGGGGTTTCCATAATTAGATTTATGTGTCACTTAAAGTTGAACAAGCCGGAATTATGGCCGTTATGAGCGGCAACCAGGTGATTGTGAAATTTGAGAGTAATGGTTTTGTTTGCTTTCCGTAACAAACAAGCTTGGCGCGGGGTTTATTCCTTTGCGGATTGCCCTGTTTTCATTTTTCCTTTTTCAGCCATTTGATTTACTTCCTCAACCACGGTCTGAAATTGTTCGGTAATGTTCTCGATCAGATCATTAAATTTTGCTTCCAGTTCATCCGAATAGTCGTAGCTTTTTTTTGAAAACCTTCGTCTGGTAACTGAACCTTTGTCGGGAGCAAAAAGAATTCCTAATACAGCCCCCAGGGCAGTTCCGGTTAATACACCTATCATCAATTTTTTTGTGCTCATGATTTTTGTCTTTATTGTTTGTTGATGTGATTTACGAATACAAAGGTCTGCCGTAAACCGGTTTTACGCGTTACATAATTTTATCAAAGTGTTACATTATTCACACCTTATAAGGAAATTGGTTTATGCCTCCTCATTAATAATAAGACAAAGTATTTGTGCAGCTAAAGGATAGTCAGTTTTAATATCAGGGAATGTCTTCAACAGTATTTTTACTTTTAACGCGAAAAAAAACCGTTTCAGTTCGAAACGGGTTTTTAATGCAACAAAGTGGTTACTTGTCAAATATTCATTTTCATTTTAAAATGCCTATCGGAACGACAAACCAAGTGTTGAAACTCCGGTTGATAAATCCAGGAACAATCCAACGCTGTTGCTCAGGTGGTATTCGGCCCCTAAGTGAAGATCGAGAATTAAAGGACTTACGTCAGAGTAATATGTTTCGCCCGAATATCCATCATCCCAGGTTGAGCGGTGTAAAGCAAATCCCAATGAGCCGGCAAGGTAAAAATCCCAGGCCGAACCTGCATTTACTGCCTGATCGAGGTAGTAAAATCCTTTAACTCCAATAGGAATAATTGTTTCGCGGTAATGGTCATTGTCGTTTCTGTAGGTGTATAGTGTAATAAATGGCGCCAGGGTAAAATTACGTGCCACATCAAATTCGTAGTTGATATTAAAAACAGGTAGCGAACGACCTGCGTGATGGTAATATCCGTAATAGCCGCCAATGCCTAGTCCCAGGTTAAGGGTGTTGCCGTGTTTCTCGGAAAATGACTTATTCTGAGCAAATGCATTAGTCCCGATTATTATCAAGGCTAGTAAAAGTGTTAGTTTAATTGTTTTCATTTGTTTGATTGTTAATTTATAAATACTCTTTTGGATTAAATTCAAAGGCAACATAAGCATGTCCGCTACTATTTCTTTTTACCGTGACTATTGCCGTGGCTGTTTCCTTTACCAGGTTTGTTGTTGCTTTTCTGGCCACCCTGGTTTGCCTTCGCTTTTGAATAGCTTTTAGCATTGTGTTTGGCTTCGCTGTTGCCTTTCCCGGGCTTTTCGCCTATATTTTTTTGTGCCGGACCTCTATATCCTTTTGCGTATTTTCTTTTATAGTCTTTATGATACGAATAGGGTTTGTTGCCGTGATAATCAGTCATCACAACTTTATAACCGTGATACAAATCATAGCTTCTGTATCTTACAGGCAGATAGGTCCTGTGAATCCATATGCCTCCGCTTTGGTAAATAAACATGGATGATGGAACATCATAATACGCTTCCACATCAGGCAGGTAATAATATCGGGCACTGCTATATCCTACCGGACCCCACATCGGAGGGGAACCAATATTAATATTTACAGCTACCTGCGCCTGCAATGCGCCGGCTAAAACCAATGCCATCCCGATGATGACTACTTTTAACGCTTTCATATTCCGTGTATTAATTGTGAATAGGATTTCACTCTGCAAAGGTGAGTCACTAATAGCCGGATTGCGTTACACAATTATTTAGAAGTGTTACAATATTCACACACCAGGGAACTGCCTTTTTGAGTATGCAAAAAATACTGCCCGGTTTTGAAGCCAGGCAGCATTTCTATATTGATTTGTAAATGATTGGTAAACGCCTATCTAGGTATAATGTCAATTATAACAGTACGGTTATAAAAGCGTTCCTCGGGGAATTTATTATCAAACGGAGCGAGATTTTCATCTTCGCCCAAACCTGATACTTCAATGCTGACATCGTTTCTGCCGGCTTTGGAAAGGCTTTTTTCGATAATACCTTTAACATCGTTAGCCCTGGCCATGGAGAGTTCTTTGTTATGTTCAGGTTCGCCAATAACGTCGGTATGGCCATGTATTATAACCTTTCCTCCCTGTGGGATTTTAGGTGTTACTACCTCAGTAAGGTATTTTTCGTAAACAGGCAAAACTTTTGCTTCGTCGAATTCGTAAATAACACTGAATCGCATGCCTTCTTTGCTGGCAGGCGGGGCCCATAGAGTCATATGCATTGTCGTTTCTTTCTCTTCTATCCTGCCACTTTTGGTGTCAGCAACCATCTTCACTTTATAGTCGCCTGATGGTCTTGTACCCAATATTGATTTCCCAGGTATGCTGACTTTATCTTCAGTATACGGGCCGAAATGTTGTACTGCTCCTTGTTCGTCGCGGATTTCGAGCCTCCACGATTTATATGCTTCTGTGGCACTGTCGGCTTCGAATGTAACATAACTTTCAGCAGGGGCAATTTCTATAGGCCTGAGTGCTGTTTCCGGTCCACTCTGGAATTCCAAAAGTAATGCCGGTGAACTGCTCTCGATAGTTACCCTACGATCGCCTTGACGAAGAAGTGTAAGTTCGAGGGTGCCGCCTGGTTGCTGCGATGGAACATCCGGTTTAACCTGGCCTTTGGTTGTGATCCTCGATGCGTCAATACCAAAAACATCTACAAGATATTTTTTTACTGATTCAGCCATTTCGCGTCCATCCTTGCTGCCTTGTTCCGATGATCCGACTAAAGTAACCGTGGCTGATGGGTTTTTCACCATACGGTCGCCAAGTATGTTAAGTATATTATAATACACAACCATCTGGCGTTCCGAGCGGCCTGAGAAATTCTTGGGTACTTTTACCTGTAGCTGGTCTTCACGGAAGTTTTTCACTTCATCTTTTCTGAGTAAGATATACCTGTCAGGTATCTGGGTTGATCCCAGATCAAAGAACACGTAATTGCGTACAGGGAATATTTCTCTTACACTTTGTTCAGCAGGCTTATTTTCAGGTGAGTAAACTGTAAACGCTACTTTTGGTTCAATAACAACAGGAACGGGAACGATAGTTTCAACCTTAACAGGTGCTGGGATTTCGCGGCCCCGGCCAAGTTTCAGGGCAAGTCCGGCTCTTACAGTTGTAATATTCCATGTTTCGATCGAGCGGGGTGTCTGGCCAAAATAAGGCTGGAATGAAACAAACGGTGAGAGGACAAATTGAGTCTGATGGCTTTGCGACGAAAGATAAATATCGTAGCCTGCGCCAACCTGCATCGAAATCTGGGTTTGGTTCATATCGCTGAAATCGCCCGAAACATCAGGAGTTGGCTCCTGATCCGGATAAGCTGGATTAATGCCTAATTTGTATGTGAATGCCTTATTCATATTATACGCAAACCTTGGGCCTGCATACAAATAGAAATCAGATTTAAGGGGTGCGAAGCGCAAGCTTGGCTCAACTGTAATGTAGCTTAAATCCGTTTCCAGGTCAGCCGGGCAATTACATGGAGTTTCTACTTGCTTGAACGAACCTTTACGGCTGTCCAATCCTGCCTGGAACATAAAGCCCCAGCGGGTATCAGGACGATGAAACTCAATAAGTGGAGCAACATAAAGTCCAATGCCCTGTCCTTCGTGAAATGTGGCAGGAGGAGTGAAATCTGCGTTTAACTGGTGAGTAGATCCGTTATAAAAATTGAAGTTGGCACCACCCGCCACACCAAACCACCACGATGGTTTTGTATATTGATGATGAGTTTTACGCAAGCCCTGAATATACATTGGAATTATGTAACTTATTTCCAGAATTATGTAGCACAATAAGGTATGCTGACCGCTACTTTTGCCTGACTAATACTAAATGATATGAGCAATATATTTTTCTTTATCGCCATCCTTCTTGTTGCCCTGTGGGCTGTAGGATTTTTTGTGTTCAGCATGGGAACATTTATTCACTTGCTACTTATTCTGGGGCTTATGTCCTTATTTCTGCGAGTGTTTATGGGGGCAAAAACAATTTTGTAGATTGTTGATATGAGCTCTCCCCGCACAAATTTTTCACATCTTAAAAAATCCGTCAGCAAGCTAGCCAACCTGAATAATTAGACTATGGTTAATTAGCTGTCAGGCAGTTAAGCTGTTGCGAATATAGAGCCGAAAACCCTGAAGTGGAGGTATATGCCTTCTTGATTTTGTAATTCAAAATTAACTTCTTTGCATTTTAAGGTAGAATAGTAAAAGGTTTTTAAAAGTATTGATAATGTGTGAATTATGTAACTCTTAACCTGAATTGTGTAACTAGAATAGAGTAATGAGGCAGTAAGTTTGCAAGGTTAAAACACTGTTTCGTTTATACAGAATAACGTTTACCGATTTTAATACTACTTACCGCTCCGATTACTTATCTAAAAAACCCAAATTAAAACCAAAATTATGAAAAGATTACTTTTCGTTCTGGTACTGCCGGTGATTATGCTGACAGCAGGATGCAATCAAAAAAATGATGAAATTGCTATGTTGAAAGCAAAAAACGACAGCCTGATATCAATCGGCTTTGTTAAAGATTCGACAGTTATCGATTTTGTAAATGCCTTTAACGATATTCAGTCGAATCTGGATTCGATAAAGATGAAAGAAAAAATTATCAGCAAAAATGTGGAAGGCAATTCCGAAATTAAATCCAGAACCAAGGATCAGATCAACAGCGACATAAATATGATTTATAAGCTGCAGCAGGATAATAAGATTTTAGTTTCGTCATTAAGGTCAAAACTCAAAAAATCAGGCGTTCATTCAGTAGAACTTGAGCAGATGGTTGAAAATCTTACCAAACAGATAGAGGAAAAGGATCTGCAGATTGCAATGCTTAAGGATGATCTCACAAAAATGAATGTTCAGGTTACTGATTTAACAACCAAAGTGGTTGATTTAAATGCAAATGTTGATGATTTGAGTGCGCAAAACACACAAAGGCAGCAGGTTATAGATGCTAAAACCACCGAACTCAATACGGCTTATTATGTAATAGGAACGTCATATTACCTCGAACAACGAAAAATAGTGACTAAAGAAGGTGGATTTATTGGCCTGGGACGTTCGAAAGAACTGGCACCCGAAATGGATAAAAGCTATTTCACTAAGGTTGATATTACCAAACTGGTTTCACTTCCAATCATGAAGGATAAAATGTCAATTTTAACCTCACACCCAATAACCTCATACCGTCTTACCGGTAAAAAATTATCCGACAGTCTTATTATAACCAATCAGAAAGAATTCTGGAGCTTGTCGAAAGTGCTTGTGGTTAATGTAAGTAAATAATGCTTCACATAGGACTAAATAAAAAAACCGGCTCGAAAGGCCGGTTTTTTTTATGGATTGAAATTTAATTATTTTAACTAAAAGTCTCAAGCTCTCTCCATATCCCCTCACCTTGTCTCCCCTCACCTTGTCCCCCCTCACCTTGTCCCCCCTCACCTTGTCCCCACTCGCCTTGTCGCCCCTCTCTAAATCCCCTCACCAGTTCAGGATGTAAATAACGGGTAATCAGTATATCCCTTCTCGTCGGCGGTATAAAAAAGGTCCATTTTAAGATCCTGCGATAATGGATTATCATTCCTGAACCTATCAACCAGATCAGGATTGTTGATAAACGGACGGCCAAAGGCAACTAAATCGCCGAGTCCGCTTTCTATATCCGCTTCAGCCCGCTCTTTGTCGTATCCGCCTGAAAGAATAATAGTGTTTTTGAAATTATTCCTGACGGCTTGTTTCATTTCTACGGGTACAGCCGGAGCTCCCATTGCTGAATGATCAACCAGGTGAATGCAGGCAATTTCCAGTTTGTTAAGTTCTTCGGAAAGATACACATATGTATCATGAATTTCAGGATAGTGTGGCATATCGCTTGCTACTCCGTATGGCGACAACCGGATTGCGGTTTTATCGGCACCTATTGCTTCAGCAACTGAATCGGCTACTTCAAGTACAAAACGGCACCGGTTTTCGATGCTTCCGCCGTACTTGTCGGTGCGCATATTGCTAACCGGCGACAGAAACTGCTCAAGCAGATATCCGTTGGCGGCGTGCAGTTCAACGCCATCGAAACCTGCATCCATTGCATTCAGAGCGGCATCAACAAATTCGGATTTGGTATGTAAAAGATCATCCTCAGTCATTGCCGTAGGCTCAGGAAAATCCTGCATCATAGCCGAGTCGGTCCACATTTGTCCGGCAGGTTTTACTGCTGAGGGTGCAAGTACCCTGCTTCCTTCAGGCATATTGAGCGGATGGCTGATACGGCCGGTATGCATAAGCTGAACAACAATTTTAGCGCCGCCTTGGTGTGCGGCTTCGGTAACTTTTTTCCATCCTTCAACTTGTCCGCTGCTGAAAATGCCCGGAATACGTGCATAACCCAGCCCGTTTGGCGATGGCGAAGTGCCTTCGGTAATTAACAACCCGGCGCCTGAACGCTGTTTGTAAAATTCGGCCATTAAATCATTGGGGATATTTCCGATAGCACGGCAACGCGTCATAGGCGCCATTACAATGCGGTTTTTAACATCAGTTGTGCCGAAAGTGGCAGGGGAAAATAATTTCTCTAGTTCCATTGTTTCGTTTTGTTTGGTATATACAAACAGGAAGAGGGTTTAAAAGTTTTCTTTTTTCTGAAATGTTACGAATTTCGAATGGAGGTATTGGGCCCGATCCACTTTCGTTGAGGTAAAGAAATGAATGCCGGACTAACACACATTTCGAATTAAACGCAGGAGTCGCTTAAAAGTTGGTTTTACAGATGCTGAAATGAAAAAAATAATTTATTTTCAAAATTCCTTCTATAACCATACAGAATCAAGCGATACAGACGAAATATTTAGTGTGCAGAAAAATCCTTATATTTTCCTTCGCTTTTGCCCGTTCCTCTATTGAATCAGAAGCTTTTTTATGAGAAATCGAAAATCTTTTCTCCAAAAGAGCCTACTCTGCCTACCCTGTTTTATAATTTGGCTTTTTGCCATGTGTTTGTACATTAATTTTAACCTTCTGAGTAATTCAACAATAAAATGTTTACATTTGCGTATTATTACGAAAAGCGTAGTATTACGCAATTACGCACAATTATGGAAATAGATCAGAAATCAGCTTCCAATATTCAGGAATACCTCTTTAAAATAAGAGGGAAAGGCCGCTATACCTTCACCCTGGACGAACTGCGATCGAAATTCTCAATATCTGAAAATGCAATTAACCAAAGCCTTTTCCGGTTAAAATCAAAAGGCAAGATTGCCCAGGTCCGCCAGGGTTTTTTCGTGGTAATCCCGCCTGAGTACGCTTCTTCGGGAATTCTTCCTTTGTATTTCTTTATAGACCAGATGATGAAATGGCTTGACAAACCTTATTATATCGGGTTGCTTTCTGCGGCGGCCCTTCATGGATCTTCGCATCAGCAACCTATGGAATCATTCATTATTGCCAGGCCACCTGCATTGCGGAAGATTAGTACTGGAAAGATTGCTATAAATTTTCTTGTAAAAAACGCCTGGGATAACAGCGATATCATCCAGAAAAAAACCGAAGCCGGATATATCAACGTTTCGTCACCGGAATTAACCGCTCTTGATCTGCTTTTATTTAATAATTGGATGGTCATTAATCGGGCAACTGCTGTTATCAGCGAACTTGCTGATGAAATGAAGCCGTCCGCTCTACTGCAGACTGCCAGGCGTTTCCCGGTTACTGCTGCCCTACAGCGCCTTGGATATCTGTTGGATATTGAATTAGGTAATGAAAAACTGGCTGCTGCTGTCGAGAAATCGTTAGCTGATCGGAAAATCCATCCGGTTCCATTATCAATAAGCAAAGAGCGAAAGGGGGAAGTTTCCCAACGCTGGAAAGTAATTAAAAACATGGAGGTTGAAAGCGAAATATGATACCACGAACTTATATTACCGAATGGAAGGAAAATGCCCAATGGTCGGATGATGCCCAGGTTGAACAGGATCTTATTATCGAACGGGCTTTGATTGCAATCTATCAGGACGAGTTCCTGGCCAATCAGCTTGCATTCCGTGGAGGTACAGCTTTGCATAAATTATGGCTTCAACCACAAGTGAGGTACTCCGAAGATATTGACCTGGTGCAGGTAACACCGGCTCCGATTGGAGATGTACTTTCCCGCTTCCGGAAAGTTTTATCTTTTATTGATGGAAAAATCACAGTCGATAGGGGCGATTCCATGACCACAATGAATTACCGCTACCTCACAGAAACGGAGCCGATTCGCAAAATGAAATTGAAAATTGAAATCAATTGCCGCGAGCATTCTTCAGTATTGGGTTATCATCAAATGCCGGTGAGCATCAGCAATTCTTGGTTTACAGGGCAAGCCGATATCCGCACCTATCAAATTGAAGAACTCCTGGCTACAAAACTCAGGGCACTGTATCAGCGCCGCAAAGGCCGCGATCTTTTCGATCTGTGGTATGCCATTACCAACCTAAATCCCGATATTGCATCAATAATCAAAACGTATCAGGAATACATGAAAAGCGAAGGACGAACCATTCGGCGCGATGACTTTATCAGCAATATGGTAAACAAAATGAATGATCTTGAATTTCGTAAAGATATCCTGGGACTATTGAGGATGAACACGGTTTATAATCCGGATATTGCTTTTCAATTGATAAGGTCTGAAATTCTCGAGAAAATTTGATCGAAGCTAAAGTTGTGATAGGGCATAAAAATGGCAGCTTAATAGCTGCCTGATAATGTCAGAAGATTAATTCAAAGTTCAAAAACGGCTTAAAAATTTTCTAATATATTATATATCAGTATTGTAAAGTGACCCCATCGGGATTCGAACCCAAATCTTCAGAACCGGAATCTGAAATTCTATCCATTGAACTATGGGGCCGGTTGGCAATAAGCTGCAAAAGTAACCATTTTCAGGGATAAATTGCAAATTGGGTGTATCGCAAAATTATTGTCCTTCATGTTGACGCAATGTATCGTTAGCGAAAACGGTATCATCGACTAAAAAACTCATACTCCTGAATTTGAATACTAATAATAATGTAACTTTGTGAACCCTCAGCTAATGTAAACAGGTATGCATCAAACTCTTTTACGCTACATTTTCTTTCTGTTGCCTTTTCTCGTGATTGTGAATCATGCTGAGGCTCAGATTATTGTAAATACTGGTGTTACTCCTGATCAGCTTGTTCAATCCCTTGTCGGAAACGGAGTTACCTATAGCAATGTAACATACAGCGGAGGTGATCTTTCGCGGGGAACTTTTACCGGGCCTAATAATTTTGGAATTACGGGAGGAGTTGTATTATCTACAGGAAATGCCGGTACCATTGCAGGTGCTCCGGGAGGAGGTGTTGGTAATTCATCCACCATGGCCGTTCAGAATGATCCCGATATGAATATTATCTGTACGAATAACACGAATAACGGAAGTATCCTGGAGTTCGATTTTATTCCGCAAGGCAATTCATTAACCTTTCGCTATGTGTTTGCATCGGAGGAATATCCTAATTATGCGCCACCATGTAATTCGAGCTACAACGATGGATTTGGATTTTTTATCAGTGGCCCGGGCCTTTCAGGACCTTATATGGGAAATACAGCACCTAATATTGCATTGATTCCCGAAACAAACACACAAGTTTCTATTAATAATGTTAATGCGACAACTAATTCAATTTATTATGTCTCGAATTATAACGGTAATGGGGGATGTCCCCAACTCAACGTACCCGGCACCATTCATGATCCGAATTTTGCGTTTGATGCCTATACCGTAGCTCTCGAAGCGAAGGTTACCGTTCAACCCTGCCAGACTTACCATATAAAACTTGCAGTTGCAAATGCGGGTGATGGGGCTGAACAATCGGGTGTCTTTCTTGAGGAAAGCAGTTTTTCAAGCCCTGTAATTTCGTGGAATACGGTGTACTCCAATCCGATGGTAACAAATACTATGGTTGAAGGATGCAATTCGGTTACCGTAACTTTTGGTATTGATTCTATTACAAGTGTGCCTGTTAATATCCCTCTTACCATTTCGGGCACTGCAATAAACGGAGCTGATTATAATTCAATTCCCAGTCCGCTGGTGATATTGCCAGGTGACTCTACGGTTTCAATTACTATTAACCCGGTTGCTGATGGCTTACCGGAAGGGCAGGAAACGGTTATTCTTACTTATAATCCAACGGGCTGTGGTTCACAAAACCAATCCGTTTCGCTATTAATTAACGATTACCAGGCATTTTCCGTTGCTCCTATCCCCGGTCAATCAGCCAGTTGCGGGGCTAACGTTACGCTTACGGCCATCCCGCAAGGAGGAATAATTCCTTATTCTTACCTCTGGACTCCCGGAGGGCAGACCACCGCTTCTGTTACAGTAAGTCCGCCTGTTACCACCATTTATACAGTTAATGTTACTGATGGCTGTGGAACGATATCCACGCAACAGGCTAATGTTAGTGTTGAGCCGGTTGCGGTTAACGCCGGCCCTGATTTGGCAGTATGTTCATCTTCCCCGGTTCTTATTACCGGCAGCGCATCTGCATACATGCCGGGTTCCCTGCAATGGTTTTCGTATGGTTCTGGTTCGCTGTCCGGTACAAATACATTAACGCCTACATATAACCCTGCTCCCGGCGAAAGCGGCTCGATTAAAATAAAATTGTCGGTTGGCGGAATGGGTGGCTGTACAGGCCAGGTATTCAGTGATAGCATGTACCTGCAGATTGACCCATTGCCTCAACCCAATGCCGGGTTTGATGCCAGCGCCTGTTCATCTGTAAATTATACATTTAATGGGTCTTCTACTTTTTACAATCCGGCTACAATTTTATGGACACATACCGGTTCAGGAACTTTGTCAGGAAGTACAACCTTTACTCCAACTTATGTGCCGGCAGCCGGCCAGCTTGGCACCGTTACTTTCACTTTGTCTGTGCAGGGTAACGGAACCTGTGCTTCTCAAACATTGTCCGATCAGGTGGTGCTCAACTTCGAACCGCCTCCAACCGTTCAGGCAGGACCAGCATCAATCATATGTGCCAACACAACATTTACTGCTGGCAATGCGCTTGCTCTCAATTGCCAGTCGGTATCGTGGAGTACTTCCGGAGATGGAACTTTCGATAATAGTGTCATTATTAATCCTGTTTATAGTCCCGGACTAGCTGATATTGCTGCCGGAACGGTATTACTAACCTTTAAGGGAAATGGCTCCGCCAGTTGTGCCGCTTTGCAATCGACGGATGTATTAACACTCACTATCAACCCCCTACCCCTTTCCAACGCCGGTCCTTCCGGATCCACCTGCCAGGGCGTTAATTATGCGGTTTCAGGAGCTACGGCGTTAAATTACAGTG
>CAZOXJ010000117.1:0-13029 GCA_964583325.1 uncultured Lentimicrobiaceae bacterium | reverse complement strand
GATCTTCAGATGATACCAGATTGATAGTAATTTGAAGCAGTTAAAGGTAGGGAAGTACTAATTGGGTATTATGCTGTGCAAAACATTCGAAACTCTGGTTTAAATTGATTGAGGAACCTTATTTTTGCACATATTTTTATCGCAAATGGAACTGATACTTAAATATTTTCCTGATCTGGAATCTGCAAAGCTCGAAAAATTCCGGCAGTTAGAAGCATTATATACTGAATGGAACAGCCGGATTAATGTGATATCGCGCAAGGACATGGAAAATTTCTACGAGCATCATGTTTTGCATTCGTTAGGAATTGCAAAAGTGATGCCTTTCCTTCCCGGTGCAAAGGTTATGGATGTTGGCACAGGAGGTGGGTTCCCGGGAATACCCTTAGCAATATTATTTCCTGAAACGGAATTTCTGTTGGTTGATTCCATTGGCAAAAAGATTAAAGTTGTTAACGAAGTAGCCCAGGCCGCCGGGATAATGAACGTGAAAGCCATACATTGCCGCGCAGAAGATGTGAAACAGAAATTCGATTTTGTTGTAAGCA
Source organism: uncultured Lentimicrobiaceae bacterium (assembly GCA_964583325.1). GTDB lineage: Bacteria > Bacteroidota > Bacteroidia > Bacteroidales > UBA4417 > UBA4417. The sequence goes on along the minus strand of CAZOXJ010000117.1, from coordinate 12,481 downwards.
GGGCTGTCACAACCCTGCCTGAATTCATGAAATGGGTTTCGGGCAGCATCAGGAAGGGGAATTCGCATTCTTTACCTAACGGAATTCTCTATTTAAAAGGTGGCGATCTGGAAGCGGAACTTGCCCCTCTTAAAGGGAAATTTAAACTGTTTGATCTGAGTGATTTTTTTACTGAAGCATTTTTCGAAACAAAAAAAGTAGTACATGCAGGGTAAATGTTAAACTGTCTTAATAAACTTTCCAAATCGTGTAATATCTAAATTCCCGATATTCTTTTTTACTACTTTTGGCACAGTGAATTCAACAGAGAACAAACAGAAAGATACGGCAACTCAAATTGTAAAATATATTTGCCTTCTTCCTGAACCTCAAACAATAAGCACTTTTAACCTGTAACATCTTAACCACATTTATTTCAGTAACTTAAAACTATAACCAAAAATAAAAATGAACAAAGAGATCTTTAAACTGGAACCAACCGCTGTTTGGAAAAATTTTCACAGCCTTACACAAATCCCCCGTCCATCGCATCACGAAGACCGTATACAGCAATTTATGGTCGATTTCGGCAATACCCATGGTTTGGAAACCATTAAGGACGAAGTTGGAAATATAATTATCCGTAAACCTGCCACACCGGGAATGGAAAACCGTAAAGGCATTGTTTTACAAACCCATCTCGATATGGTTCCGCAGAAAAACAGCGATAAAGCGCATGATTTTGCCACCGATCCGATAGAAGCATATATTGACGGAGACTGGGTTACAGCCAACGGAACCACACTTGGAGCTGATAACGGAATGGGCGTCGCTGCAACCATGGCTGTGCTTGAAGCTACCAACCTGGTGCACGGACCGATAGAAGCACTCTTTACCTGCGACGAAGAAACCGGCATGACAGGCGCTTTCGGGTTGAAACCAGGATTTCTGAAAGGCGATATCCTGCTTAACCTCGACTCCGAAGACGAAGGAGAACTCTATGTAGGTTGTGCCGGAGGTACTAATGCAAATGTTACTTTCGAATATAAGGAAGAAGAAGTAAAACAAGGAGTTGCAGCATTCAAACTGTCGATCACCGGATTAAAAGGCGGACATTCGGGCCTCGAAATTATTTTACAGCGCGGAAACAGCAATAAACTCATGAACCGTTTCCTGCAACACGCTGTTGTTGAGCACGATCTGCGTTTGTCATCAATAGAAGGTGGCAGCCTTCGCAATGCGATACCGCGCGAATCGTTTGCCGTTGTTACTGTTCCACCATCAAAGGCGGATGATCTGATTAAATGTGTCGGTGATTTCGAAAAACTATACCGCAGCGAACTTTCAGCAGTTGAACCTGATATGAAATTTGCGATAGCCGCCACGTCGACACCTGCAACTGTAATTGATGCTGTATCGCTCAATAAAGTGATGAAAGCAATCAACGCCTGCCCGAATGGGGTAATGCGCATGAGCGACGATATGAAAGGACTGGTTGAAACATCAACTAACCTTGCAAGTGTAAAATCGGATAAAGGCAAAATATTTGTTCAGTGTCTTCTCCGCAGTTCAGTTGATTCAGCTCAAAAGGATCTCGGACTGATGATAAAAGATGTTTTTGAACTTGCAGGCGCTGAAGTAGTTCTTGATGGAACCTATCCAGGCTGGAAACCGAATATGAATTCTGCTATCCTTATCACTATGCAGGATGTATATCAAAAACTTTATGGTCGTATTCCTGAAATAAAAGCTATACATGCAGGTCTCGAGTGTGGTTTGTTAGGCGGAGTTTACCCGAACTGGGATATGATTTCGTTCGGACCAACCATTCGCTATCCGCATTCGCCGGACGAAAAGGTACACATTGCATCGGTTGAAAAGTTCTGGAATTACCTGGTTAACACACTGAAAGATGCACCTTTAAAAGAAGGAGCAGTTGCATAGCTAAATATCACAATCCTTACCTGCTGAAATAAAATTGAGCGGGTAAGGATTTTTTTTACAAACCATTTGGTAAATCCATTACATTTCTTACCTTTGCACCCCTAAAAACGACCAATCATGAAGAGGACTTTCCAACCATCAGTAAGGAAAAGAAAAAACAAACACGGATTCAGACTTAGAATGTCAACAGTTAACGGACGCAGAGTACTTGCAGCACGCAGGGCCCGTGGCAGAAAGAAACTGACTGTTTCCGACGAAGGAAAATAATTCTTTTTCGCATAGTGCTGTTGATTGAAATAACAGCTCAATATATGATAAATGCATTCCGGAGGAGGCTTTTCAGCCTGCCTCCTTTTGTTTTTATATTGGTATGATATCTATGGGCAATACAGAAAAACTTTGAAAACATTTTTTCTGAATTCAAAGTTGATTCAATCAAAACAGCCTTTTATCCCAGAAATAATCCTCGACCCTTACTTTACGAACGCACTTAGTAAAGTCGGGATGTTCGCTATTAATAATATAATTGTATTCATAAGGAATCACGGCAGATGGGACTTTTAGAATTAATGACCCCTGCGATATATACCATTTTGATCCTATTTCCTGAAGAGTTGAATATGCTGCCAATGTCCTCCAATTTTCGACTAACTCATTGATATGTATTTGTTTGAACAAATAGTCATCATCGGCAATAGAAATAACCATTACCTTGTAGTTGTTAACAGGAGCAATTGAGCTTCGGCGAACAACTAATTCCAGGGTAGATAACGAGCGGGTTGAACCTGTGTAAATCACATTTTGACCACGCAAATTCCACCTATTGGCACTTCCCGAAGATTTAAGACTACCAGAATATTCTTCCTTACAGATTTTAAATACTTCCATAATTTATTTCACACGTTATCTCCATGCTCCATTGCGGTTAGATTATCATCAACGAACCGTATTCCGGTAACTGTACTTAAAAATGAATTTGGAGTTTTTCCATCAAAATAAAAATTCTCTCCCTGAAGCCATTTATCGAATTCTTTAGCTGATCCAAATACCTGTATTCCATGCCTGATAAGGGATAAAAGAAGAATTATCTGCTCTTTCGTGTTAGCTTTAAATTTATTTTCCGGTTGCCTGTACGACCTGAACGTACGAACACTGATATTCAGCCAATCAGAAATAACTTCATCGTTAAAATTGGTAAGTGATTTTATAGCGTTAACATACTTCCAGTTTACATCCTTGGTTTGGAGATATGTAAGAACTTCACTGTCAGAAATTTGCCCTGGAACACCGTATAAAACTGCCGGGTCTTCTAATTCTGTTTCTTTAGTCTTCATAATAAACGAAATTACACTGGAACAAAAATAGGCATTTTTTCCTTTCGGAACAAGCAATTTTTCCTTTTTAAGAAATTTTATATTCTTCATGGCTTGAATTATTGTTGTTAACTGGATTCATCCTGCTTCCAATTCAGGAAAATATAGTAATTTAGCCCTTCTTTTTAACAAGCGATGCAACTTATCATTTACGAAGCTTCAGTAACAGGAATTTTTCGGCTGATATTGATTCTAACGGTAGTTTATGCCGTTTATAAAATAATTACGCGATTGATCCTTCCCTCAGTTATGCGGAAATACATTAACGATTTCCAGCAAAGGTACACTGAGCAAAATAATCGTACGCGCGGTAACCAACCTCCGAAAAAGGAAGGCGAAGTCTCTATCACTTTTGTTGACAAGGATAAAAATAAAGCCCGTAATCCTGATGATGGAGAGTATGTGGATTACGAAGAAATTAAATAAGAATCTTCCGTTTATTGTAAATCTTAACCAAAACTAAAGCCAATATCAAATGAAGAACATCAGTTTCAAGCAAGTTCTCCCCTATCTTTCGGCGATTGTAATATTTCTTGTAATCACACTGGCTTATTTCAGCCCGTTGCTCGAAGGGAAAAAACTTAAACAATCTGATATTACCCAGTGGAAGGGAATGTCGAAAGAAATTTCGGACTTTCGCAAAAGCACCGGAGAAGAGGCTTTATGGACCAACAGTATGTTTAGTGGGATGCCTGCTTACCAGATTTCGGTCCGTTATAAAGGAAATGTTCTGCGGCATCTCGATCAGTTGATGCAGTTGTACCTGCCTCAGCCTGCCGGAATGCTTTTTCTTTATATGATAGGATTTTTCATCCTGCTGCTGGTGTTAAAAGTGGATAAATGGCTTGCTATTGCGGGTGCAGTAGCTTTTGCATTTTCGTCGTACCTTTTTATCATTTTCGAGGCAGGGCACAACAGTAAAGCACATGCGATAGGATACATGGCTCCAGTTCTGGCCGGAATAATACTTACATATAGGGGCAGATACCTTGCCGGTGGTATAATGGCTGCAATTTTTCTTTCACTCGAATTGCTCACCAACCATCTGCAAATTACATATTACCTGATGATTATTGCAGGAATTTTTGTTGTTTCCGAATTAATCGGAAGTATCAGGGAGAAAAAGTTTCCCGGATTTGCCAAAGCAACAGGAGTATTGCTGATCGCATCAATTTTGGCGGTTGCGTCCAATATCACCAGTATCTGGGCTACTTATGAATATGGCAAAGAAACCATACGCGGAAAAACTGAACTGACATCCGAAAAATCAAACCGCACGAGCGGATTGGATAAGGACTATGCAACAGGTTGGAGCTATGGAGTAATGGAAACATTCACCATGCTGATCCCTAATTTTAATGGTGGATCGTCGCAGGGAGCACTGTCAGAAAAGTCAAATGTTTATAAATCATTAAAAGAAAATAATATAGACAGCAACCAGGCCAAGAATATTATCAAAGCCTTACCGCTCTATTGGGGAGATCAGCCGGGAGTTGCAGGCCCGGTATATATCGGAGCCATAATTATGTTTCTTTTTGTTCTTGCTTTATTTGTAGTTGATAACAGGTTTAAGTGGTGGCTTTTAGCTGCTACTGTTCTCTCTATTTTATTAGCCTGGGGTAAAAACTTCATGCCATTAACTGATTTTTTCCTGCATTATGTGCCAGGTTACAACAAATTCAGGGCTGTTTCGATGACACTTGTTATTGCTGAATTGTGTATTCCTTTACTGGCCATTTTAGGTCTACAGAAAGTTATTTCGGGAGAAATTGATAAGAAAAAACTGACAAAATACCTGTATTATTCGGTTGCTATTACCGGTGGTATCAGTTTGTTTTTTGCTGTGGCAGGAAGCAGTCTTTTTAGCTTTGTTGCTTCCGTGGATACAAATTTACCGGAATGGCTCATTGAACCACTTCGTCAGGATCGGGCAGCGATTCTCAGTGCTGATGCCTTCAGATCACTGATATTCATATTACTGGCAGGTGCAGCGATATGGGCAATGATCAATAAAGTAGCAATCAAAACCCCTCTGGTATTATTCTCAGTATTGACTCTGCTTATCATTGCGGATATGTGGACTGTTAACCGCCGCTATCTGAACAATGAAAGTTTTGTCCGCAAAAGCGTTGATGCTGTTCCTTTTCAGCCCACTACAGCTGATCAGATTATTATGAAGGATAAAGATCCTAACTTCAGGGTATTCAATCAAACTGTTGGTAATCCTTTTGCGGATGCCAGTACATCCTATTTCCACAAATCGTTGGGCGGATATCATGGAGCTAAACTCCGCCGTTACCAGGAACTCATTGACATGCATCTTGCAAAAGGCAATATGAATGTTTATAATATGCTGAACACCAAGTATTTTATAGTGCCTGACCCACAAGGAGGACAACCGCAGATGCAGATAAATATGGAAGCGTTGGGTAACGCATGGTTTGTGAATAATGCCCGTATGGTAAATAATGCTGATGAAGAAATTAATGCTCTCACTGATTTTGTGCCAACCGAAACCGCTGTGTTTGATAAACGTTTTGAAAACCTTGTAAAAGGACACATAATCAGTAAAGATACGCTGGCTACAATTTCGCTTACTGATTATAAGCCTAACCATTTGACTTACAAATCACAAACAAATAGTGAGCAATTGGCTGTTTTCTCTGAAATTTATTACGATAAAGGCTGGAATGCTTATATTGATGGTAAGCCGGCTCCATATTTCAGAGCGAATTATGTATTGCGTGCCATGATTGTTCCGGCTGGAAATCATACTATCGAGTTTAAATTCGAGCCTAAAGTTTATGCCACAGGTGAAAAGATAGCCTATGCATCTTCCATTTTGCTTGTACTGCTCGCTTTAGGGACATTAGGACTGATGGCAAAACGCAGCATCAAAACTGATAATAAGGTCTAAAAGGCTCAGACATGGGCATCACAGGCAAACTTCGCAAAGTACTGATTATTACATATTACTGGCCTCCAAGCGGTGGTGCCGGGGTACAACGCTGGCTCAAGTTCAGTAAATACCTGCGCGAATATGGTTGGGAACCTGTAATTTACACGCCCGAAAATCCGGAAGCGCCTGCAGTTGATCATTCCCTGGAAAATGATATCCCCGAAGGAATAACAGTTATCAAATTGCCGATATTTGAACCGTATTCTGCCTATAAGCGTTTTGTGGGAATGAAACCCGGCGATAAAGTAAATGCAGGATTCCTTCAGGAAAAAGAAAAACCCGGCCGGGCCGAAGGATTTGCTGTATGGCTAAGGGGCAACTTTTTTATTCCGGATGCCCGCCGGTTCTGGATAAATCCTTCCATTAAATATCTCACTAAATATCTGAAAGACAATCCTGTTGATGCCATAGTTTCAACCGGACCACCTCACTCTATGCATCTGATTGCGATGCATTTGAACAAATCATTTAATATCCCCTGGCTGGCTGATTTCCGCGATCCGTGGACCGGAATTGATTTTTATCATCAGCTTAAACTTACTTCGTTTGCCAATAAACTTCATCATAAACTTGAGAAGAAAGTACTTTCGACAGCCACTGAAGTTACCGTGATAAGCAGGGACATGATGAATGAATTTAATGGAATTTTTGAACGCGGTTACAAACTGGTTACCAATGGCTATGATGAAGAAGACATCAGCCCTTTACCACAAAATCAGCTGGATAATGAATTTACAATTTCGCATATCGGAAGTTTAAATCCGGCCCGGAATCCTTTAATACTCTGGAAAGTATTAGCCGAAATGGGTAAGAACAACCCTCTGTTTGCCAACGCATTGAGAATAAAACTTGTAGGAAAAGTTGATATTGGCGTAATGAAAAGTATTGAAGATTTTGGATTAACTGAATATCTTACGCGTATTGAATATATGCCACACCGGGATGTAATGCACGAAATTCAGAAATCGCAGGTGCTTTTATTACTCATCAACAATACTCCCAATGCAAAAGGAATTCTGACAGGTAAAATATTTGAATACCTGGGTTCAGGCAGGCCTATTTTGAATATTGGTCCCGAAGATGGTGACGCTGCAGCTATGCTTACAAATGCTGATGCCGGGCAAACTGCCGGTTATCAGAACGAAGAAGCAATGCAGAGAATACTCAACGATTATTTTATTAAATTCAGCGAGCAGCGGCTCGAAAGCAATACAGGTAACCGATTGAAATATTCACGCAATGAACTTACAAAACAAATTGCCGGAATTCTGGATGAGATGCAATAATCAGCACACAGCCTCAGCTAATATCTTTCATTAATCATTTTATTCACAAAATCAGCAATGTCAGTATTGCCGGCAAAAACTTTATCGAGTTGCAACATCATATGATAGCCGGTTTCGGGCATATTGCTTCCTGCTAATTTTTCGAGGATTATGCTCATGGCAATCCGTCCTTCAAGTACTACCTTGTTCGGAATTCCTTCGTTAAAAAAACCTTTTCCGATCAATAATCCAAGTGTACGGTTGCGACTCAGATCATTCAGGGCTGTGAGTCCGAAATCGCCAATACCGCAATACCTGAACATAGTTTCTTCGTGACCGCCAAAATGAATGAGGATGTTCCGCATTTCGTTGAAAGCCCTGGTAAACATCATAAACCTGAGGTTAGGCGAATTAAAGTGTGCGTCAACTATACCTATTAAAATCGCATAAATATTTTTCAGAATACTGCTTATTTCTACACCAAGCAAATCGCTGGAAATATCAACAAACAGGTTAGTATCTTCAAAAATTGGCTCAAGCTCTTTACACAACGCTATATCATTGGCTGCAAGCGTAAAAGCAGTCGGGCTGTTATTAATAATTTCGCGTGCAAACGATGGCCCTTTGAGTGCGCAAACAGGGTTGGGCAGGTGTTCAGCCAGGCATTGAGAAATAATCTGCTGGTGGCAACCAAATCCTTTAGCCAGGTTTACAAGCAGGGCATCTTTGGGAAGTAACAACCTTATTTGCTGCATGTAATCAACAACAGCAACCGAAGGAATGGCAATAAAAACGACCCCGGCATTTTTCAGAATATTCTGATCGGTGGTTGCCATCAACGACTGGTTGAGACGGATATTAGGAAAGTATTTTTGATTGATATGCGAGGAAGTAATGGTTTCGACAACATCGCGCTCAACCGATAACAAACTGACATTCAAATCCTGCCTGGCTGCCAGTGAATTACCTAAAGCTGTTCCTATTGAACCAGCACCCAGAAAGACTATATTTTTCATGTTTCTCATGATCTGGAATTATTTTATGAGGCGTTTAATATTTCTACTAATTTCATTAGGGTCCCGCCATTTAGACCATCCACTTTTTAACCTTTCTATTTCCATAGGTTCGTAAAACCTGAAAAGGTGCAATACAAAAGGGTATGAAAGTACTAATGCTAATTTTATAAACATGCGTGGAATCAGATCAAAGGAATTAAATAATATTGAAATTCCATATAGACCTGCTCCAACTATAAGCATAAGAGTAATCCGTCTGATCTCATATGGGATTGGATAAACTCTTTGTGCAAAGTAAAGTGTTAGAACAAAGAATACAAACATCGACAGCATTTTCGAAAGAGCTGCGCCTAAATTACCGAGCCATCCGATGAGTATATAATTCAGAAACAGATTCATAAGAGCAGTAAGTACCACAATAGTTGCAATGACCCTGGTTTTTTTTGAAATCCCTAATCCTGTGGTTGCAACATCCCTCAACATTCCAAATACAATTGAAAAAACAATAAATGGAATTATATACCATGCATTAAAATATTCAACCCTTTTTGCAAAAAGTTTAGCGATTTCCATCCCGAAAACCATCATAGCCAGTGCAAAAATCATTGTTCCAAAAAGATAATAAGTCATCAGTTTAGCATAAAACTGTTTATTATCAGGGGCATTCATCATTCGGTAAATCATAGGCTGAATTGCAAAATTCACAGACGTTATCAAAAACACATTCAGGGTGTTAGCTAGTTTAAAACCATAGGAATACAATCCGACATCAGAAAGATTACCAAGCACATTAAGCGAATACCTGTCAGTTACGTTCAGCATTACCAAAGCTACTCCCGACAAAAACAAAGGGAAACAATACCCACCCATTTCGCGCAGGATTTTTGTTTCGAACCTTACAACCATGTTCTTTATAGTATAGCGTATTAATACTGAAGCAAAAGCCAGGCTACCAATAATTTGACCATAATAAATTCCTTCGATACCACTTTTCCTGAAAGCAACAAAATAAACAGTCAAAGAAAGACTAAAGACGAGCTGTAATGCATTGGCAAGTGTAAAAAGCCAGGGTTTTTCCTGTAACCTCATGAGGGTATTCGGCATTATTAATACCAGCTGAAAAAGCGATGATATTAGCATTAACCTCAATAGATTGCTATACTCGGTTGAATCAAGAATCAGCAAAGAAAGACTGTCAAGAAATGGCAACGCAGCAAAATATGTAATAACAGCAATACCTAACTGTAAAATTGCTACAGAAAAAAAGAGTGATTGCTTTTTTCCCTCTGTACTTTCGTCCCAATACCAACGAAAGAATCCCGATGATAAAGAAAAGCCAAAAAATGTTATTACAACTGCTGCGCTTACCTCGAGCAATCCCAATACACCGAACTGAGCGACCGAAAAACTCTTCGTGTAAAGTGGAATAAGTACAAAACCAGCCAGTTTGGTTGACAAAGTACCTAGCCCATAAATAGCTGATTGTTGGAAGAGTTTTCGGAAATTTGCTAACATTTTAACTGGGAAAGCGGCAAAGGTAGTAAGAATTGGGTTAAAGGGATTGAGGAGATTGAGGAGATTGAAGGGATTGATGAGATTGATGAGATTGAAGAGATAGATTTTTATCTATACAAAATTCTGTATCCAGTAATTAAGTGTTGCAATCCGCCAGGCCAAAACAGAATGTGAATTGTCGCCCCTGCTGTGTTTTTCCATAATACTTTTTACAAGGTCCTTGCGCAGGAAGGAAATATTCGAGTAATTAATATCCATCAAATGATTCAGCGGACCGCGCAGCCATTTGGTTTCACCTGGTGTTACAAATCCTTTTTTATCCTTTCGGTTCACAATGGCTTCAGGCAGCACGTTTTTCAGCGAATGACGCAGAATCCGCTTGGTTTCAATGCCTTTTATTTTATCCTCATTCCTTAACGAAAAAGCAAACTCAACCAATCGATGATCAAGAAACGGAACGCGCGATTCGATGGAAAAAGCCATGCTGTTGCGGTCTTCGTATTGTAACAAGGATGGCAGACTTGTTGTAAACATCAGGTTATACAGGAAGCTATCGAGTTTCGTACCCGGAGCATCGGTGAGATAAAACGGCGTTTGCGTTGGCTTCTCATTCAGTAAAAACGGGTAATAACTGCGGTACTCCATGGCATACAATTTCTGCTCTGCACTGATTGAACTCAGCATGGATTTTGCAAAATGAGCATATTTTTTCTTCCCGGCAAGCTTCAGATTTTCAGCAACTTCGCCGGTGGTTGAAAAGGCTGTTCCAAAATTTCCACCTCGTATCATATCAGCAATTAACCGATAATACGAATGCATATAACCGCCGAGATATTCGTCGCTTCCCTGCCCGTCGAGAACCACTTTGATGCCATTTTCGGCAATCAGTTTCATGAGGAAATACTGCGAAATAAATGATGAACCCGTTGCAGGTACATCAGCATGAAATAGTGCATTATGAAATTCGGCCCGCACTTCTTCATCCGATGGTTTTTTATAAAACGGATCTATAGAAGGATATTTTTCAATTACTTTATGAATAAAAGGCCGTTCGTCAACTTCGCCATCTCCATCATAATAAATACTGAAAGATTTATAGGAAGTACCCGGATGTTGTTGCTGTACCTCCGAAACAATGGCGCTGCTGTCGAGTCCGCCGCTAAGGCAGGTGGCAACCGGAACATCACTGCGCATATGCAAGGCAATACTTTCGGCAAACAAATCCCTGAATCGCGCTGTTTTTTCAGCAAATGACACATCTGAATAATCACCTGTATAAACATCCCAGTAGCGGGAAATTATAATTTCCTCAATATCATTATTATTAAACCTGATAACAAGATTATGTGCTGCAGGTAGCGCAGAAACCGCATCGAAATAAGTTTCATCGTTGTAGCAAAGCCAACCCATCTGAAGACCGCGGCTCACCTGATTTAAATTTAATTCATTACTAAAAATAGGCGTGGGCTTCAATCCTTTCAATTCAGAAGCAAAATAAAAGCTCCCATCCTTGTGAACATAATAAAACGGCTTAATGCCAAATCTGTCACGCGATGCAAAAACAAGGTTATTAGTAACATCGTACAGCGCAAATGCCCACATTCCGACAAAATGGTTTACACAATCTGTTCCCCATTCGAGGTACGATGCCATTACAACTTCGGTATCGGATTGGGTTGTAAACCGATACCCTTTTTGAATAAGTTCTTTACGAATTTCGAGGTAATTATATACTTCGCCGTTAAAAACCATTGCATTTCCATGATAGTGCATTGGCTGATCAGCTTCGTGACTAAGATCTATAATACTAAGACGGTTATGTCCAAGTGTAAGCCCATCGCGCCACCAGGCACCGCGAGCATCCGGTCCTCGGTGAGCTATTGCCTGTAACATGCGCTCTATACTTTCGAGAGCCTGCTCTTTATTTAATCGGGAATTGAAGAATCCGGCAATGCCGCACATACGTATCTGGTTATCAGTTGATAAAGAATTTTATCTGGCAGGAATTTAAACAATTTATAACCTTATGGTTGTAAGCTGCCAAAAGTACTAAAAAAGCCATTGTACCTTCATTGCCAAGGAACAATATATGCAAAATCCAAAGCAGGTAACAGATTTCAATGTAATTATTACCACTCTGTATGAAGTCAAATCAGAATCCAAAGACTCTGAATATTAGCATATTTTATTGACTATCAAAAATAAGTTACATTATTACAAAAATGTTATTAATTTTATAGGTTAATTAGGGAATATCAAACCTCATTAAGTGATTTCAAAACTAAGCACTATGCAAACATATATCTACTCATTTTCAACTCGTTACTTGTCTGCCTCAAGCTCACTCCAATGGTTGCGGAATTGCCTTTTGGCAATAATAGTTGGTTTATTTTCGACATTTGGAAGCTATGCGGAAGGGACGAAACAATT
>CAZOXJ010000116.1:6589-13108 GCA_964583325.1 uncultured Lentimicrobiaceae bacterium | reverse complement strand
CCGACGCAAAAACCGCCAGATGATCATCGGGAGCATAATTGATTCCAATCCGTGGAGAAAAAATCAGGGGAAAATTGCGGTCGCCCGATTGATCGCCATTTGCATCGTACTGATCAGTTAACCGGTAACTGATGTAATTTGCGGCAGCTGCAATTGAAATATTGAGTTGTTTTACCGGGCGATAGTTGCTTATTGCAAAAACATTGATCAGGTTTCGGTTTTCACGGTTTTCGTTAATCTTAGTATCATCTTTTTCGAGTTTCCAGTTGTACTGTTCTGTGATGATCTCCGTACCGATAACTAAATCCAAATGATCGAAATAAAGCGTCGCTTTTTCACGGATACCAGCCGACAGCACGTTGTCAGTCAGATTGTTAAACGGACGTTTTTCAAACCCATCGTACCATTTCCCAAATACAGTAAACCGGTTAACAGCCTTGTTTTTAAATTTGGTAACTACATTAATTCCGGTGAGAACTTTGCTGTATTTTTTGTAACCACCTGCCTCCAGCCAGGCGGGAGCAGCGGATTGCGGATTGGTTTCGAACTGAGTTTTACCCAACGAACTCGGGATTCCGGCATCAGCAGTTATAACCATCAGCAGCGGATTAACTTCCCATGCTTTATTTTTCCATTGACCGCTTGTAAGAAAGGAAGTTCGCTTATAGTGATTATTCTCGCGGTATCCGTCCGATTGCAGATGACCAAGCCCGGCCCAGAAAGCCATATTTTTAGTGTGGATTGTCCCCTGGAGATGCGTATTCCAGGTATTGAAATTACCATAACCGGAGCTGGCAACAAATTCATTTCCTGACTTTACAGGAGTAAAAATATGGATACTCCCTCCCAATCCCGAACCATAAATTGCAGATGCAGGTCCTTTTATAACTTCAAGTCGGCCGATACTTTGGATATCGATATCTTCGGGAGAAGAAACGCCATCAGCGGAAGTAAGGGGAATATCATTCAGATAGGTACGGATACGGTTGGTATTGTAAGGTGTGCGACTGCCCATTCCACGAATCACGATGCGGTTGGTTGCATAGGTGCCGCTTTGCATGGTAATGCCCGGAATGGAATTGAGTGCATTGGCAAGGTTTGTGCCATCAGAGAGATTTATTCCTTTTGGAGTCAACCTCGAAATACTGCCCGGAATATGGTGAAAATCAACAGAAAACTGGTAGGCCTCAATCTTCACTTCATCCAGTAATATTACCGAATCCGGTTTGCTGTCAGCTGAAGATGGATTGCCGCTTTCCTGAGCATTTCCTTTCGATGCAGATATTAGGAACAGCACACTGATTACAAACAACTGCAAGGATTTGATCATGCTTCAACTACTGAAAAAATTCATTACTACCATCAAATTATTCATCCGTTAAACTTCAGGAAATTGGAATCCGGATTTTGCCTGTCCGCTGCAGGCGGGTTTTTGGGCTTAGGATTTTAAGTTTTGTTTCTTAAACCACTAAGGCACGAAGAGCACAAAGTTTCCCTAAGATTTCAGCCTTTGGTATTTTGGCTTTGGAATTTGGAATTTGGAATTTCAAAACCTCCTTATCACTCTTTCGTCATTTTACCTTCAACAGGCATTAAACGAACAATTTTTCCCGGACTTTCGATGGCAACATAAATCAATCCTTCGGGGCTGACAACCACATTGCGGACGCGGCCGATTCCCTCAAGAAGTTTCTCGGTATGCATGACCGAATGTTTATTAACTACCACCCTTTCGAGGTATTTAAAACGCAATGACCCTACAAACAGGTTGTTGTGCCAGTTTTTATACCGATCGCCGGTCAGAAAAGTCATACCACTGGGCGCGATTGAAGGATTCCAGTAGAAGACGGGTTGTTCCATCCCTTCTTTCGCGGTAAGTTCAGTTAAAATACTGCCGTCGTAATTGATGCCATAACTTATAACAGGCCAGCCATAATTTTTACCGGGTTCAACGAGGTTAATTTCGTCACCTCCGCGGGGGCCGTGCTCACTAACCCAAAGTTCGTTGGTAAGCGGATTGATGCATGTTCCCTGCGGATTGCGATGCCCGTAACTATATATGGAAGGCAAAGCTCCTTTTGTTTTCACAAATGGGTTGTCCTTTGGTATGGAGCCATCGTCGTTGATACGGTGTATTTTACCATTTGAATTATCGAGTTTTTGAGGAAAATCGAAATGTTGTCCACGATCGCCGATACCGAAAAACAAATGCCCGTTTTTATCAAATGCAAGTTTACTCCCGAAATGATATTCCTTATACGTATTTGGAACTCCTTTAAATATCACCTGCTGATCAACGAGTTTATTTCCTTCAAGCCTGGCGCGCATAATGGCTGTGTTACCGAACGATTTGACTATTTTAGTATCCAGGGCACTGTACGACATGTAAATCCATCCGTTCTTTTTATAATCGGGATGCAGGCAAATATCAAGTAAGCCTCCCTGTCCAACGGCCATAATATCGGGCAAACCTTCAATGGGCGCTGAAAGTTTACCATTCGCAAACCGGTACAATTTACCGGAACGCTCCGTAATAAGCAGATCGCCGTTAGGCAGAAATGCAAGTCCCCAGGGAATATCCAGTCCAGTAACAACGGTATCGACAACAAACTGCTGCACTTCGCTTTCGATAAGTCCGGCGACAGTAACAGCTGGCTTTAGCAGGCTTTTATCCGCAGGAATACCTTTTTTTACATAGGCGGCAAGGGCCTCAACCTGCTCATCCGAAAATGTTTTGGCGAATGAAGGCATTCCCATATTCTCAATTCCATCTTTTATACTTTTTACAGCAGAAGAATTATCTTTTTCATCCATCCATTTTTTAGCTGCAAATTTTTCGAGGTTTTCGCCGTGGCATCCGGCACAATACGTCTGGTAGTTGCGGGCAGCATCATTTGTAATAACTGCTTTTGGTACATCAGGTTTAGGGTTGATGCATGTAGAGCCAATAAGACCAAAGGAAACCAGAACTAATGCAAACGCTGCAAGAATATAAATCCGCTTCATACTATTTCAGATTAAATTTTTAATAACAAGTCAATTAAACGTAAATATAAACAGGATTGTTCTGAAATTAAATAAAGTAAGAGACTAATTTTAAAAAATGAGAGAAGTTCTCAGAAAGAGGCCTCGGTTTTTGTGCTAAAAACGCTTCATTTAGTAATCTGACGTTCTTTTAGGATCATTTTATTCGTTGATTTTATTATCTTTAAGCATTCAAAAGTTTTCTTCAATCATTTTTGGTCAGATTAGGGAGAAACAATATCTTTAACAAAAATTTTCTAAAGTCCCTCGCGATGAAAATAAATATCCTAAACCATATTGCTATGAAATCATTAAAAACAGTACTGCTCATTAGCTTAGCATTTCTGCTGTCAGTCGGCTCTTTGGCCCAATCGAAAATCAACCCGAATGATATAAAAGACAAGATGCAATGGTTTGCCGATGCCAAACTTGGCATTTTTATCCACGCAGGTATTTATTCGGTTGATGGCGTTGACGAATCGTGGAGTTTTCATAACAAAAAGATCAGCCATGCCGAATACATGAAACAGCTTAACGGTTTCACGCTAAAGAAATACGATCCCGCCATGTGGGCCGACCTGATTAAGGAAAGTGGCGCCAGGTATGCGGTTATTACTACCAAACACCACGACGGCGTGGCCATGTACGATACCAAAATGAATAACCTCAGCAGCGTAAAAGCTACACCTGCGAAAAAAGATATGATAACACCATTCTTTGCTGAGTTGCGTAAACGCGATATAAAATGCGGTGCATATTATTCCCTTATCGACTGGACACATCCTGATTACCCGGGTTTTCTGAAAGACAGCTCACGCTATAAAGTTGAGAATGATTATGAGCGTTGGAACCGCTTCCGGCAGTTTTTCCAGGGACAGATTAAGGAAATAAGCACACAGTTTAAACCTGATCTGTGGTGGTTCGATGGCGATTGGGAACACAGCGCCGAACAATGGGAGTCGGAGAAAGTACGGAATATAATCCTGTCAAACAATCCGAAAGCAATCATTAACAGCCGTTTGCAGGGTTATGGAGATTATGAAACGCCGGAGCAGAATTTTCCGGTATCGCGCCCGAAATTCAACTGGTGGGAGCTTTGCATGACAACCAACGATAACTGGGGATTCCACAACGACAACAACTGGAAAACACCTTACGAAGTGATCACTATTTTTGTGGACGCTGTTGCTAACGGAGGAAACCTATTGCTGGATATGGGTCCGAAAGAAGATGGTACCATTCCGGAAGAGCAGATTCATGTGCTGAAAGAATTGGGTGCCTGGAACAAAAAGAACGGCGAAGCTATTTTCAACACCATCGGAGGCATCCCGCAAGGTCATTTTTATGGTCCGACTACCATGTCGAAAGACTCAACCACTCTGTATCTTTTCCTTCACGGGCAAACCAGCGGACAAATTATGCTGAAAGGCCTCGATAATAAAATTCAGGAGATTACCGTAGTTGGAAACGGGACAAAGCTTTCGCATAAAATTGTTGGAAAAATTTCGTGGAGCCATGTTCCGGGGCTTGTGTATATTGATGTACCTACGGTTGTACTCGATAAATACGTTACCGTATTGAAATTAAAGCTTGACAAACCAGTGAAACTCTACCGGGGACAAGGCGGCTTTAACTGAGAATGAAACCCCGGAATAAATGATCGTTCGGATTTTACATTCTACACCGTAACCAATAAACACATGAGAAGGTCTTTACTTGTGCTCTTCACAATTCTATCATGCTATGTGCTTTTCGCTCAGCAAAAGCCGGTTCCGGTTTATATTTCGGGAAACGAAGGCTATAAAAGCTTCCGGATACCAGCAATCATAAAATTAACCAACGGACAACTTCTGGCTTTTGCCGAAGGTCGGGTTGGCGGGGGCGGCGATTTTGGCAATATTGATATCGTATTAAAACGAAGTATTGACGGTGGTAAAACCTGGAGTGCAATTGAAAAAGTGATTGATTATGACTCGTTGCAGGCTGGAAATCCGGCACCTGTCGTTGATCTCACTGATGCAAAATATCCAGATGGCAGGATTTTCCTGTTTTACAATACCGGCAATAACCACGAGAATGAAATCCGGCATGGAAAAGGGATGCGTGAAGCCTGGTATATTTCATCTTCCGATATGGGAATTTCATGGTCGCAACCTGTGAATATTACTAAGCAGGTTCATAAGCCCAATCAACCAAAATTAAACCCTGAATATAATTTTACCGCCGACTGGCGTTCATACGCCAATACACCGGGCCATGCCATGCAGTTTTCTTCAGGAAAGTACAAAGGAAGAATACTGGTTGCTGCCAACCATTCCGAAGGCACGCCCAAAAATAATTTTGAAGACTACTTTTCACATGCCTATTATACTGATGATCATGGAAAAACCTTCAGCCTGGGCGAAACCCTATTGATACCGGGCAGCAACGAAGCTACAGCTGCACAGATTTCGGGCAATAGCCTGATGCTGAATGCCCGTAACCAGAAAGGTGACATCAGGGCACGAATTGTAGCGATTAGCAGCAATGGTGGCGAAACCTGGGACACTTCCTATTTCGACCATAATCTTCCCGATCCGGTTTGCGAAGGCAGCATTCTGACAATAGGTGAGCAGAACAGAAAAAATATTCTTGCATTCTGCAATGCTGCTGATTCGTTGCACAGGGATAACCTTACTTTACGAATCAGTTTTAACGACGGATATTCCTGGCCCGTAAGCATTCCGGTAGATAAATCCCCTGAAGGGAGCATCCGCAGCGATTTTACAGCCTATTCCGATATCGTAAAACTCAGCCCGGATGAAATTGGCGTTTTGTACGAATACATCAATTATTCGCAGATTGTATTTAAAGTTATAAACTGGAAAAAGGCGAACCACTAATAAAAATCACGATTTAAAGAAAGAATTTCATGAAATCAAAATGGATGAAAATACAGTCGGGGTTGGTTATTATAATTTTTATAACTGCTATGCTTACAGGCAGTATTTCTGCTTTCGCCCAGAATAAAAAAGAAAATATCGCTCAACCCATTGTCAGAATGGGAAGCAGCAATACCCAATCCTTTGATGAGGATTGGCTTTTCGCCCGATTTGGTATGCAGGCCGATGGCACGTCACTACCTGAACCGACAGGGCTGGAAAAACCGGGAATGAATGATGCATCATGGCGCAAACTCAATCTGCCTCACGATTGGGCCATCGAAGGTCCGTTCCGTATTGAACTTACGGGTGAAACCGGTAAACTTCCCTATAGAGGAATTGGATGGTACCGCAAGCATTTTACTATTCCTGCTGAAGATGCAGGCAAACAGATTTTTGTTGATTTCGACGGTGCAATGGCATACGCCCAGGTGTGGCTTAACGGAAGTTACATTGGCACCTGGCCTTATGGCTACAGTTCCTTCCGGATGGATTTAACTCCTTTTATAAAACCCGGGCAGGAAAATGTAATCGCCGTGCGCCTCGATACCGAAAAATGGGATTCGCGCTGGTA
>CAZOXJ010000116.1:0-6489 GCA_964583325.1 uncultured Lentimicrobiaceae bacterium | reverse complement strand
ACATGCAACCATCACGACCTTGGAGCTCTGGGTGGAGCAATTAACACCAGTGCTTTACGCCGTCAGCTTTCCATCCTTCAGGAGATGGGCTGCAACTCACTACGCACTTCGCACAATCCTCCTGCTCCCGAACTGCTCGAACTGGCTGATAAAATGGGTTTCCTGGTTTGGGACGAAGCTTTTGATGCCTGGAAAACCGGTAAAAAGAAGCTGGATTACAACCAGATTTATGATGAATGGCACGAAAAAGACCTGAAAGCTCTTGTTCACCGCGACCGCAACCATCCTTCGGTTTTTATCTGGTCGATTGGTAACGAGGTTATGGATCAGCAGAATGTTGAAATGACAAAACACCTGGCTGATATTATGCGGACCGAAGATCCTACCCGTCCTGTTTCGAATGGATATAATGATCCCGATAACAGCCGTGCTGTGGGTTCGGTGGTACATATCGATATTATGGGAGTGAATTATTTTTTCGATCAGCAGCCAAAATGGGATGCCGATCCGCGCTATGCCAACAAACCAACAATAGGCAGCGAAACAGCTTCGACGGTTACTTCGCGGGGCGAATATTTCTTTGGCACCGACTATAAAAACTGGCAGATTTCATCCTATGATTACGCAAAACCCGGCTGGGGCTGTACACCCGATGATCAATTCCGCACCAACGCAAAATATCCGCATCTCCTGGGCGAATACGTTTGGACCGGTTTTGATTACCTTGGCGAGCCCACACCTTACAATTCCGATGAAACCAACCTGCTGAATTTCCGCAACGACCCTGCAAAAAAAGCCGAACTGGAGCAAAAGCTGGAAGAACTCCGGAAAAACAAAGCCCCGTCGCGCAGCAGTTATTTTGGTATCGTTGACCTGGCCGGTTTCCCAAAAGACAGGTTTTACCTTTACCAGTCGCACTGGCGGCCTGATTTGCCTATGGCACACATTCTGCCACACTGGAACTGGCCCGAGCGCATTGATTCAATTACCCCGGTTCATGTGTACACTTCAGGCGATGAAGCTGAATTATTCCTGAACGGGAAAAGCCTTGGCCGTAAATCGAAAACTGCCGGAAAGGATTTTAGGCTGGTATGGGATGATGTTGTTTATCAACCCGGCGAACTGAAAGTTATCAGCTATAAAAACGGAAAAGAATGGGCCACGGATGTGATTAAAACAACCGGAAACGCTACTCAACTAAAGCTTTCAACCGATAGAAATAAAATTGCAAACAACGGCTCCGAGTATGCATTTATAACCGTAAAAGTACTGGATAAGGACGGACTTACCGTTCCCCGCTCCCACCCTTTGCTAAAATTTGAAATTGAGGGTCCCGGCGAAGTTGTTGTTACCGATAATGGCGACGCCACCAGTTTTGTACCTTTCAAAAGTCATGAGCGTGAAGCATTTAACGGAATGGCACTGGTGATTGTGAAAGCAAAAAAAGGCGCCAAAGGCAACTTTAAAGTTATAGCAGTAAGCGAAGGATTAATTTCGGGCGAAGTAACTGTGAGTACTGAATAAAAGGAACGAATACCGAACTACACAAAGAATTCATATTAGCATAAACCGATTATGAACAGAAGAAAATTTATTCAAAACGGGCTTACCGTGGCCG
The DNA here is from genome assembly GCA_964583325.1 of uncultured Lentimicrobiaceae bacterium. GTDB lineage: Bacteria > Bacteroidota > Bacteroidia > Bacteroidales > UBA4417 > UBA4417. The sequence goes on along the minus strand of CAZOXJ010000116.1, from coordinate 4,871 downwards.
GGGCATTTACAATAGTTCCGGCACATGTATTAGGCGGTAAAAATCACATTGCACCCAGCGATCAGCTTACTAAAGCCATTATTGGCGTGGGCGGCATGGGACAAGGCCATATCAGTTATCCGGGCTCGCGGCTGACAGCCATTTGTGATGTTGATAAAAACCATCTTAAATCAGCCCTCGAAAAATGCCCCCCGGGAACAAAAACCTATTCCGATTATCGCGAATTACTGCTCGATCCAAGCATTGATATCGTTCACATAGCAACTCCACCGCACTGGCATGGGATTATGAGTGTGGATGCTGCCAAAGCAGGAAAAGACGTATGGTGCGAAAAACCTATGACACGCACAATAGGCGAAGGCTTGCGGGTGCGTGAAGCCATGGCTCAGCACGGACGAATGTTCCGATTGAATACATGGTTCAGGTTTGCTGATAATTTTTATGGCATGGGAACAACAGTTGAACCAATTAAAAAACTGGTTCAAAGCGGTTTGCTGGGCTGGCCTTTAAAAGTTACTGTAAATGCGGCTACCGGTTTCAACTGGAAATTTTACTGGGTTGGGAATACCGGTCTGGATATACAGCCCGTTCCCGAAGAACTCGACTATGATATGTGGTTGGGTCCGGCACCTTATAAACCGTATAATCCACACCGTGTGCACAGCACTTTTCGCGGTTACTGGGATTACGACGGCGGTGGACTTGGCGATATGGGACAGCATTACCTCGACCCGGTTCAATATATTCTTGGAAAAGATAATACCAACCCCGTTCGTGTAGATGTGGATGCTCCCCAACAACACCCCGATGCCGCAGGAACCTGGAAAAGAATAGAACTCACTTATGCCGATGGATGCAAAATTATCCTCGATGGTGAAAATAAAGATACCGATGTTCCCTATATTGAAGGACCGAACGGGAAATTGTTCCCCGGGTTCCATTCTGATATTCCTTATCTCGAAAAGAAACTCGCCTCCTTCCCTGATCCTGAACCTCAGATAACCGATTTCGCTGAATCAGTAAGAACACGACAAAAATTTGCTTTAAACGAAGATAACGGGTTCAGGTCGTGTACACTCGTAAATATGGCCATTATTGCCGTAAGGCTTAACCGTTCGTTGCAGTTCGATCCGGATAAATGTGAATTTATCAACGATCCTGCTGCAAACCAAATGGTAAACCAGCCCATGCGGGCTCCGTGGAATATCTGATAAAATCTAAAACTATTTAAAATGAAGAAAATCATACTATTAATCCTGGTTGCACTGTCACTTTCGACAGGTTTATTTGCCCAGGTTCAGAAAACCGATCAGCGCACCATCGAAACAAAAATTGCCGATTTCTTAATGAAACTTCCGGCACAGAATTCAGCTGATCACGATAAACTTATGGCTGAGCTTTCCGCGATGGGAGAACCTGCATTAACGGGCATTGCGGCTAATCTTCTGCCTCCTGGACAAGGCAACGACCTTGCTTCGCGATATGCCATAAGCGGACTGGTAAAATTCCTCGCAAAAGGCAATGATAAAGAAAAGATGAAAGCTTCCGCAGATGCAATTTGCAAATCCATCGAAAGCTCAAAATACGATGAGGTTAAGGATTTTCTGCTCCAGGAACTTCAGTATGTAGCCGGAAATGAATCTGTTGCTACCGCCGGAAGCTTATTGTTAAACGAAAGACTTTGCGATCCGGCTGCCCGGGTTCTGGTCAGGATCAATACCGAACAATCAAATAAGGCAATGCTCGACGTTCTGCCAAAAGCTACTTTAAAACAACAGCTTATTCTTGTTGAAGCTCTTGGTCAGACCAAATATATTCCGGCAACAGAAAAAATCAGGGAGCTAGCGAGTTCCGGAAACAATGAAATGAAAAAAGTGGCCTTCAGGGCGCTGGCCGAATCAGGTGATTTCACTTCTTCAGCCATGCTTGCTGCTGAATCACGGAAAGCAGGTTATACTTACGAACCGACTGATGCACTCGGATCATACCTTTTATTGTTGGAAAGGCTCTCGGAAACGGATCAGAAAAAACTTACCGAAACGAGCTGTAAACAACTAATCGAAGATAAATCGGTTCCCACACCAGCCCGTTCTGCATTTCTGAAATTATATGCTGACGTAGCCGGGGAAAAAGCCTTCCCCGAAGTATTGAACGCTCTTAACTCGCCTGATAAACAATACCGCACAGCGGCTGAGTTACTTTTAGCGGAGTTCAAATCGCCAAAACTTATTTCACAGGTTCTGAAAAAAGCTAAGAAAACCAAAAACCCTGAATTAAAAGCCGAATTGATCCCTGTACTAGCCGGTTACAATGATAAAAACTGCACTGATTTTATCATAGCATCGCTGAATGATAAAAACAAAGAAGTTCAGATGGCTGCTATTCCGGCTGCCGCTAAATCGGCTAAAGCTTTGGCAGTTGATCCGCTCATTGAACTTATCAAAACCGGTGACGGAACACTTATAAGTGCCGCAAAATCAGCATTACTTACAATCGAAGGATCTGAAGTAACCGATAAAGTTGCACTTGCACTTCCCCAATCGCCGGCTAATGCCAGGATAGCATTTATCGAAATACTTGGCAAAAGGAATGCAACCCGGCATTCAGCCCTGGTTTTTAACGAAGCTTCGGATAGTGATTTAAACGTACGGCTTGCTGCTGCAAATGCATTACAACAGCTTGCCACAGCAGAAGATGCCGAAAAAATTGCGAACCTGCTTAATAAAGCGACGGAACAAAATGAAATCACCGCTTTGCAGGAAGCATTGTTTGCTTCTGTAAAACAGTCAGACAATCAGGAGAAACAGGTTGCCCTGTTAGAAAATCTGATGAATAAATCCGGTGACAAGCAACTCCGTTATTACCTGGTTCTGGCTAAAACCGGAGGAGCAAAATCGCTTTCCATTGTCGAAAATGCATTCGAAAAAGGGAATCCTGATCAGAAAGAAGCTGCGCTGAAAGCTCTTACCCATTGGAGCGATTATTCAGCACTTGATGCACTTTTCAGGATCAGCAAAAACAATCCGGATAAAAATTTCCAGGCTCTTGCACTCGAAAGTTATATTTCGGGTATCAACCCCTCAAAAAATACAACGGATCAGAAAGTGCTTATGTTCCGCAAAGCAATGGAACTTGCGCATTCAATTGAACATAAAAAACAGATTTTACAGCAAATTTCGAAAAACAGCACATTGCTTTCGCTGGTATTCGTTTCGCAATATCTTGATATTCCTGAACTGCAACAAACTGCAGTTCAGGCAGTAAATGCAATCGTACTGGCTAATTCCGGCTTATATGGTGCAATTGTCGAAGAAATTGCAGGTAAAGCCATCAATCTTAACATGGATGCAGAAGCAAATTATCAGAAACAAAATATGCTCAATCATCTGTCAGCATTGCAAAAGGTTAACGGATTCGTAACCATGTTTAACGGCAAAGACCTCAGTGGCTGGAAAGGTTTGGTTGAAAATCCAATTGCAAGGGCTAAAATGAACCCTCAAATCCTGGCAGAAAAGCAAAAGCAGGCCGATGAGCGGATGCGCAATTCATGGAAAGCAATCGACGGAATTTTAGTTTTTGAAGGAAATGGCGACAATCTCTGTTCCGAAAAATTGTATGGTGATTTTGAACTTATCCTCGACTGGCGTATGGAGGCAAAAGGAGATGGCGGAATTTACCTCCGGGGATCACCACAGGTTCAAACCTGGGATACTTCGAGGGTTGAAGTTGGCGCTCAGGTGGGTTCAGGCGGATTGTACAACAACCAGAAAAATGCAAGTAAACCGCTGGTTGTAGCCGATAATCCGATTAACGACTGGAATACATTCCGGATACTGATGACAGGCGAAAAAGTTACTGTTTACCTGAACGGGAAATTGGTCGTTGATAATGTAACCCTCGAAAATTACTGGGATCGCAGCATACCGATTTTTTCGACGGAATCAATTGAATTACAGGCTCATGGAACCAAACTCGAATTCAGGGATATTTTTATCCGTGAAATCCCGCGTCCTGAACCTTACCGCGTCAGCAAAGACGAAGAACAAGCCGGATTTGTCCCAATATTTAATGGTATCGACATGACCGGCTGGTCAGGAAACACCACCGATTATACAGCCATTGACGGAATGATTGTCTGCAAACCGTCGGACCATGGATCAGGAAATCTTTATACCGCAAGGGAATACAGCGATTTTATCCTGCGGTTCGAATTTCAGCTTACTCCCGGGGCCAATAACGGGCTTGGAATACGCACTCCCCGCGAAGGCGATGCTGCCTACGTAGGCATGGAACTGCAAATCCTTGATAACGAAGCCGATATTTATAAAAACCTTCAACCTTATCAATATCACGGTTCGGTGTATGGTGTAATTCCGGCGAAACGCGGATTCCTGAAACCTGTCGGCGAGTGGAATTACCAGGAAGTGCAAGCCATCGGAAATAAAATTAAAGTAACACTCAATGGCGAAGTGATATTGGAAGGCGATATAGCCAAGGCCAGTAAAAACGGAACCAAAACGATGGACAAAAATCCACATCCCGGTTTATTGAATAAATCAGGTTATATTGGGTTCCTGGGGCATGGCTCACCGCTTCAATTCAGAAATCTGCGCATTAAAGACCTCGAAAAAAAGGGGGAATAAGCCATTCAGAGACAAAACATAATTCATGATAACCATCTTCAAATCAGCAAAATGAAGAACTACTTTCTGCTCACAATTTTAGGAGTATTGTCAGCCGCAAATTGCTTTGCTCAACACGAAGAAAACCGCTGGAAGATAAATACTTCCGGTGGTATCACCTGGCAGGTTGTAAAAAACGATTTGCACAAAGATCATATCGAAATGAGTGGAAAGTTTATTTCCGCAGTT
>CAZOXJ010000115.1:5933-13235 GCA_964583325.1 uncultured Lentimicrobiaceae bacterium | reverse complement strand
CAGGTCTATCTTGCCGCTGACAGGTTTAAGACTTCTTTTAAATACTGAGCCGTAAAACTGTCTTTGTTTTTAATCAGTTGTTCCGGTGTGCCTTCGGCAATTATGTAACCACCGCGTTGTCCACCTTCAGGACCAAGATCAATAATATAATCAGCAACTTTTATTACTTCGAGGTTATGCTCAATTACCAGAACGGTATTTCCCCTGTCAACCAGTTTGTTAAGTACGCCCAGGAGAATATTTACATCTTCAAAATGAAGTCCGGTTGTTGGCTCATCCAGTATATAGAGTGTACGTCCGGTGTCGCGTTTCGAAAGTTCTGTTGCAAGTTTTACCCTTTGTGCCTCACCACCCGACAATGTTGTCGATTGTTGCCCTAAAGTGATATACCCCAGTCCAACCTGGTTCAAAGTGCTGATTTTCTGAAGTATTGAGGGGATATTTGCAAAAAACTCAACAGCCATTTCAATGGTCATATTCAGCACATCGGTAATTGATTTGCCTTTGTAACGTACTTCCAGTGTTTCGCGGTTGTAACGTTTGCCTTCGCATACTTCGCAGGGCACATGCACATCGGGTAAAAAGTTCATTTCAATAACCCTGATTCCGGCACCCTGGCATGTTTCGCAGCGGCCTCCTTTAACATTAAATGAAAAGCGCCCGGGTTTGTAGCCTCGTATTTTTGATTCAGGTAATGCAGAGAAAAGCTTTCGTATCTCATCGAAAACGCCTGTGTATGTTGCAGGATTCGATCGTGGCGTCCTTCCGATTGGTGATTGGTCTATTTCTATTACTTTATCGATATGCTCCAACCCGTCAATGCTGTGATAGGGGAGTGGTTTCTTTTCGGAACGGTAGAAATATTTGCTCAGGATCGGATACAATGTTTCGTTGATCAGGCTCGATTTCCCGCTTCCGGAAACACCCGTAATGCAGGTGAAAATTCCAAGAGGAAGTTTCAGGTCAACATTTTTCAGGTTGTTGCCGGTTGCGCCGGTGAGCGAAAGAATCTGTCCGTTTGATTTCCGCCTTTTCAGCGGAAGAGCAATGCTTTTTCTGCCCGAAAGGTACTGGCAAGTGATGCTGTTACAATCGTGCAATGCCAAAGGTGAACCTTGCCCAACCACATGTCCGCCATGGGTTCCTGCTCCGGGTCCCATATCAATTACATGATCGGCAGCCATTATCATATCCTGGTCGTGTTCGACAACGATAACGGAATTTCCGGTATCGCGAAGGTCTTTCAACGAATTGATAAGCCTGTGATTATCGCGCTGATGAAGCCCGATACTGGGTTCGTCGAGAATGTAAAGTACACCAACCAGTTGCGAACCTATTTGCGTTGCCAGCCTGATACGTTGCGATTCGCCGCCCGAAAGACTACCCGAACTGCGGTTAAGCGAAAGATAATCGAGGCCTACATTCAAAAGGAATGTAAGGCGGCTCTGTATCTCACGGATTATTTCATGAGCAATCAGTTTTTGACGTTCTTCGAGATGCTCCTCCAGCGTAGCAAACCATTCGGACAGGTTTATTAGGTCCATCTGCGAAAGCTCGGAAATATTTTTGTCGTTGATTTTATAGAAAAGAGCTTCCTTTTTTAAACGGGTTCCATGGCAATCAGGGCATTCAATCGAATTCATAAATCCTTCGGCCCAGCGTTTCAGACCCTCAGGATTACCGGCTTCGTTCTGATTTAAAATGTGTTGTACTATTCCTTCGAAATTAAGCGAATACGACGATGTTACACCCAGGTATTCGTTTTTAACCTTTATTACTTCTTCGGAACCATAAAGAATTGTTTCGATGGCAGCTTCAGGAATATCGGATAATGGAGTGTCGAGTGTAAAATGATATTTGTGAGCTATTGCTTCGAGTTGCCTGAAAATCCAGGTTGGTTTATACTCTCCGACAGGTGTAATTCCACCTTTTTTAATGCTTTTTGATAAATCAGGGATTACTTTGTTGAGGTCAATTTCCGAAATATACCCCAGACCTTTGCAGCGCGGACAATAACCATAAGGCGAATTGTAAGAAAATGAATTAGGCTCAGGTTCGTCGTAAGCTATTCCGGTTTCGGGATCCATCAAGAGGCGGCTGTAAAACCTGGCATCCTTTGCTGATGTTTCCATCGCCATTAATGCGCCTTTGCCCTGCCGTAAAGCAGTTTGAACAGAAGCCGTGAGTCGTGTAAGCGACTTTTCATTCACTTTAATGGTATCAATAACCGCCTCAATATCGTGAATTTTATACCTGTCAACCTGCATTCCGAAACTTATTTCGCTCACTTCACCATCCACACGCACTTTCAGAAAACCTTGTTTGCGTATCTGTTCAAAAAGTTCGCGGTAATGTCCTTTTCGTCCACGAACCAGCGGTGCCAGGATATAAATAGTTTTGTCGGGATAGTTTTTCAGCAGCAGGTCAATAATCTGGCTATCAGTATAACGGACCATCTTCTGACCCGAAACAAAGCTATATGCTTCGCCGGCACGGGCATAAAGCAAACGGAGGAAATCGTAAATCTCGGTGATTGTGCCTACGGTTGAACGTGGATTGCGGTTCGTGGTCTTCTGTTCGATGGAAATAACCGGGCTCAGACCTGTGATTTTATCCACATCCGGACGTTCGATATCGCCCATAAACTGCCGCGCATAGGCCGAAAATGTTTCCATATAACGCCGTTGACCTTCGGCATAAATGGTATCGAAAGCCAGTGACGATTTTCCGCTTCCGCTTAACCCGGTAATAACAACCAGTTTATCGCGCGGAATAATGACGTCAATATTTTTCAGGTTATGAACACGGGCACCGTAAACCTCAAGGAATTCTTGTTTGGCGGTTTCCTGTTCGTCAGAAAGTACTACGTTAATGCTGCCCTGATTCATAGTAATTGGTAGATGGTTGTTGCCGGTAGAAAGTAAGTTAATTTATTTAGGCAATGAACCTGAAGTGATGGTATCGTTAAAAATCTGTTCAGCATTGTCAATTTCACTCAGTAATTTGTCAAAATCTTCGAATCCTTTTTCAGGAAAGGTGAAAACATACTTTTTCTTAGCAGAATTTGTAAGTTTATCTGTCCGTAACCATGGATTAAATTCCTTTAACAGGCGATAATTGATATTCATGGTTTTGGCAAATACCTGCAGGTTACTGATACTTGAATCTATAGTTACTGTATACGTGGGGATAGGTGGATACAGATCTTTTTTACGAATATAATAACCGTATTCGGTAGGGTGTTCGTACAACAGTTTCAATGCGATTATGCGAAAAATATAGCGCATGGTTTCTTCGGGAAGGTATAAATCGTAATAACTTCCTGCATTTTGTTTTTGCAGTTCTTTTGAAATGCGTCCTTCGCCTACATTGTATGCCGCAGCAGCGAGTGTCCAGCTGCCGAATTTATTATACGATCCGCGTAGTAATTTACAGGCGGCTTCTGTTGCTTTTTCCAGGTGATACCTTTCGTCAACCTGATCGGAAATTTCGAGACCGAAATTTTTTCCTGTCGCGGGAATGATCTGCCAGAAACCTGCTGCGCCAGCCGGGGATTTTACATTGCTGAGCCCGCTTTCGATCAGCGCCAGGTATTTAAAATCTTCGGGGATACCATGCTTCTTTAAAATCGGTTCGATAATATGAAAATACCTGTTCGATTTTTTAAGCATAAGCATCGTTGACGAATGCCAGTAAGTATTTACCATCAGTTCGCGGTCGAGGCCTTCGCGTACATAATAAAGTCCGAGAGGCGCTTCTTCTCCTGCAAATTCCGCTTTATCGGGCAGTACGAGAGAGAAAATTTTATTGCTGTGACGGAAAGCTTTCTGGTAATCGATATCAGCAGCCGTTCTTTTAAGGTTTTTTGTATAGTAAAACCCTTCGAAAGCTGCAAAAGCCAGAAGTGCAATAATAAATATGATTCGTTTACTCATTAATTCAGTTTAAATTTAGATCAGGAGTTATTTTAACTCCGGGGGATTTTGATGCTAATGTGTTCAGAATAAGATAGCATCTTTCAATAATGGTGCCAGATTATCTTTATCTGACAATAAAGGTGTTGATACTCCCCAGTTGATATTTAGTTGAGGATCATTCCAGAGAACACTTCCTTCGGATGCTTTGTTGTAGAACCCGGTGCATTTATAAGTAAAAACAGTGTCATCCTCCAATGTAACAAAACCATGTGCAAACCCTGCCGGAATCCAGCATATCCATTTGTTTTCACCTGTAAGTTTCATCGAAACCCATTTGCCGAATGTGGGTGAGCTGCGCCTGATATCAACTGCAATATCCAGAACCGCGCCTCGTATAACCCTTACCAGTTTGCCCTGAGCGAAAGGCTCGCGCTGAAAATGAAGTCCGCGGAGGACATCTTTTTGTGAACTGGATTCATTGTCCTGAACAAAAGGGCCTTTGATGCCATATTGGGCAAATTTTTCTTCGTGAAAAGATTCAAAGAAATATCCGCGGTCGTCGCCGAATACATCTGGTTTGATAATTATTACTTCAGGGATTTCAGTTGGAATAAGTTCCATGTAGAGTGAGGGGTTGGGGGTTAGGCTTTAGGGGTTGGGGGGTAGGGTTTCAGGTTTCTTGTTTCAGGTTTCAAGTTAAGTAAATGGGTTCAAAAGTGTTAGTAGTTTCCAGATCCAACATTCGACATCTTACATCCGACATTCTTCTCCCGACTTCTTACTCCTAAAGATGAATAACTTCTCCGTAAGCGGCTGCAGCAGCTTCCATAACAGCTTCGCTCATAGTTGGGTGAGGGTGAATAGATTTGATGATTTCGTGACCGGTAGTTTCCAGTTTTCGGGCTACCACTACTTCGGCAATCATTTCGGTAACATTATCGCCAATCATATGTGCTCCGAGCCATTCGCCGTATTTTGCGTCAAAAATAACTTTAACAAAACCATCTTTCGATCCGGCTGCACTTGCCTTACCAGACGCTGAAAATGGAAACTTTCCTACTTTAATTTCGTAACCTGCCTCTTTGGCAGCTTTTTCGGTCATGCCCACCGATGCAATTTCAGGATTGGTATACGTACACCCTGGAATATTTCCGTAATCGATAGGCTCAACATGCAGACCTGCAATTTTTTCGACACAAGTAATGCCTTCGTGTGAAGCAACATGAGCCAGGGCCGGACCGCTTACTATATCACCAATTGCATAATATCCTTCTACATTGGTGCGGTAAAATCCGTCAACAAGTACTTTGCCTTTTTCGTATTTAATTCCTGTTTCGTCGAGACCGATTCCTTCGAGGTTGGTAGCAATTCCAACAGCTGAGAGCACTATGTCGCACTCTATAACTTCGACTGACTTAGGCGTTTTAATGCTTACTTTGCAGATATCACCGTTAATTTCGACGGTTTCAACAGTTGAGGAAGTCATAACTTTCATTCCGGCTTTTTTGAAGCTCCGTTCCAGTTGTTTCGAAACTTCTTCATCTTCAACAGGAACAACATTAGGCAGAAATTCGACCAGTGTAACCTGCACGCCAATACTGTTGTAGAAATATGCAAATTCCGATCCTATTGCCCCGGAACCTACAACAACCATACTTTTCGGCATAACCGGAAGAGTCATTGCTTCGCGGTACCCGATTATTTTTTTTCCATCCTGTTTCAGGTTCGGCAATTCGCGCGAACGGGCTCCTGTCGCAAGAATTATATGTGATGCTTCATAAACCGCAACTTTACCTTCAGCATCGGTTACTTCTACTTTTTTGCCCGGAACAACTTTCCCAAACCCTTGAATATGATCAATTTTATTCTTTTTCAGCAGAAACTGAATGCCTTTGCTCATGCCATCGGCAACACTGCGGCTTCTTTTAACCATGGCAGGAAGATCAGCTGCAGCAGTGCCATCGAGTGTGATACCATAATCGCTTGCATGTTTCAGATAATTGAATACCTGGGCGCTTTTCAGCAATGCTTTGGTAGGGATGCAACCCCAGTTAAGACAAACACCGCCAAGTTCTGATTTTTCGACAACTGCAGTTTTAAAACCTAGTTGAGCTGCACGTATAGCAGCTACATAACCTCCCGGACCACTGCCAATTACTATAATATCATAATTCATTTCTGATGGATTTTAAATTGAGCGGCAAAAGTACCAATTTTTGACCGGATTTTGCCTGTTTACTTTTGAATATCTATCTCAAAACAGTGGATTATTGTCTTTTGTTTCGTACGCAAGGTTAAAAATCAATAAATGCAGGACTAACAACTAATGATATCTAATGCAAACAGCCCGCTTTTTAGCAGGCTGTTTGGTAATATCCGGTATAATTTCAGGATATGAATTACATGTTTATTTGTTTTCGGGTGCTTCAGCCGGCATTTGAGGCATCTGGCTATCAGGCTGATCAACAACGGTAAATCCTTCCGGGATTTTAAATTTTTCAGCCGGAACCTTTGCTCCAAAATCAACTTTTTCAGCGATAATTTCCATCTGACCCATCGAAACTTTTAACGGAATGTTTTTAAAATGAACACCTGTTATACGGTTCATCAGGTTTGCGCTGTCGGGAGCAATCGAGTATTTTTTGCCTTCAACACCAGCAACAGTTTCTTTTCCTTCATCTTTGTAATTAAGCTTGGTTTTAAAAGCGTCACTTAACTTTTCAACATTCATTTGCTCAAACATTTCGGGTGTGAGTGTCGATTTGTAGGCATCTTTGGTAGCCCTGTTCTCTCCGTTCGAAACGTTTTCGAGTTCATAATGGTATACCGTGCTGCCATCCCTGATATCGAAAGTGTGCTGGCGCATTTCCATACCCATCATATTTCCTTCGACCATGGTTTCACGCAATTCTTTTTTTCCGAAATCATCAAAGTACAGAGTCTGGGTTACTTTTACACCCATCATATCCATAGGTTTGTAAGTGATGATACCGCTTTTCTCACCATATGGCTGATCAGGACTTCCGCCTTTACCTGCACCGCCTGAGTTACAGGCCATTAAAATGGTAAGGCCGATAACCTGTACCAGGATCAAAATTTTCTTCATTTTAATAATTATTGGTTGGTTTTTAATTTTTGCAAAAGTACTAAAATATATTATATCGTACTTATTTGATAAGATGCATGATCTCAAAGTGATACAGCTGATTCTGATTAATCTTAATCATGATGTTTACTTCCTTTTTTCTGACGAAAAGGTCTTTGTCAGAAAAAGTGCCATTGCAATCGGAAGCAATACTGGGATTATAAGCACAGCAGGTAAAAACCATGCAGGAATATTAGCGTTTTCAGCGCTTTTACATACCTGCCATTCGATAAAAAGGAA